>CAMWJQ010000012.1 GCA_947174615.1 uncultured Lachnospiraceae bacterium | reverse complement strand
CCGATATGTTCTCCACATCATAGCGGATGAAAACTCTGACTTTTTCCAGTCCGGCAATGCCCAGATAGCCTTTCAACTCCTCCTCAAGTTCCCTCGCCTTCACGGCAAAGGATTCCTTTTTTTCCACGTAAATACGTTTCACTTTTCCCATTTCTGAGTCCTCCGTAAATTTATAGTATGATGTAGTAATGATTTCACTTTTCATTATAACGGATTCGCCATATTTTTCAACATGTAATCGGCAGAAATGCAAAATCATCGTGACAGTTCAGCCTTCAGCTTCCTGTTACTGACACCAAGCCATACAAAATTGCTTCGTGATGCCTTGGTGCATCTCAACCTCTATGCTATTTCACGGACTTTGCAGTGAGTGCAAAACAGAACAAAACGCCTGACTTCGGACTGTTCTGCTGGTTCAGCTACTGTTGAAACAGGGAACTCGGCGTAATGCGACGCAGTCTTTGAACTTATTTTCATGGACCACACAATTATAAATCGTACATCCCTCAGGAGAATGCTACACAACTGCCTCTATAACAGTCTTTGTGCCAAGAACAATTTCTTTCACACCGGTCTCTTTCTTTTTATTAAAATTAAAACTCAGCAGATATCCTTTGTCCTTATGATAGTAATCCAGATATCCCGCAAGCTGTTTTTCGCCCCTCTCGTTGTACTCATTTCCATGCCAGATTTTTAGTTCGATTATAAACTGCTCGCCAAGGTAGTCCACAATGATATCTGTGCGCCGCTCATCCCTTGTCTGTGCCTCAATATAATAATTCCCTGTTCCGTTGATAATCGGTCTCAAATACAGCAGAAAGATTTTGCGTCCATACTTTTCAACAAAACTGGTATTCTCATCTCCATATATCTCATGGAAATGTTCCACGAATTTCTTCATTACAACATCCATATCCAGCATCCCGTCATGGATAAAGTAGCACTTATCCCGCTTTGCCTTGTTTCCAATTGCGCTTGAGAGTTCTTCCTCAGACAAAAAGTAATTGTACAGCCTTGTCTCAAATATACGATTTGCAATCTGAACGTTCCCGCCTCTGTCCACAGCATAACCAAACATACAGGCGAGATTGATTTCCTTGGTATCAGGATTATACGCGAAGATGTTTCCCTCAAAAAGAATTGCCTGAAACATCTTTTCCATCGCCGGATATTCATCAAGATGGCGTATCATACTGCCAAACAATGGCGTATTATCAATAAGTATGGCTTTGACAGCCCTCGTGATTCCCTCGCTCGTCCATGCCTTACCTAAATCATCAAATCCATCCTCCTCTGGCAAGTCCTCATCAATATATTTGCAGATTGAAGATACAAGCACTGGATAACCGGAAGTGTACTGGTAAATTTCTTCCGCCATCTTATGAATCTCCATTCCTGTATGATAATCCGCCTCATACTCTGCCAGCATCGCTGCAATCTGGTCTGTGGAAAAACTCATATCAATCTTAAACTTTGCAGCGATATTCCAAGGGCTGTTGTACTGGTGTTCTGACTCGGGACGCAGTTTTAGTTTCAGATTCTTGATATCATAGACCCCTGCAAGGATTACGGAATGAAAGATTGGCATTTCCTCTCGGTTTAAATAATATTTTCTAAAAAGAGCCAAAAACTCTATAAACACCTGATTATTGCTCGCACTGTCAACCTCATCTATCATCAATACAATCGGGCGCGGGCTGTTTTTACATAGATTGCTCAGACAGACAAATAAGTCGTTTAATCTGCTGTCTTTTTTTTCGGTAAATACTGCCAAGGATTCAATGAATTCTCCTGAACCACTTACCCCGCTCGTCTGGAGCGACCTCATAAACATTTTCGCGAATGCGCTTGTAAAAGCTGCAGCATCTGCAAATTCCTCTGTCCCTAGTTCCTGGAAATCTAATGACAAAACGATATAGGCTTCCGACAAATATTTTTTTAGACTTCTCAATGTCGTCGTTTTGCCATATTGGCGTCCCCTGTTGATGACAAAATAGCTGCCATCCTCTACATAATCTTCCTTTATCTTTTTTAGCCTCTCATCCAGCCGAACCATATAATGCCGCTCCGGGCTGCATGAACCTGTTATGTTAAATCTGCGTCTCATTCGCTCTCACCTCCTGCAAATCAGTCATCGTTCTATCTGATTGCATTCATCCTAATCCGAACTTTGCAGGGCAAAACAAAAAGGATTGCCCTGCGTCTCTATCCCCATTCTAACATTCTATAAAAAGTACTTTATTTACAGAATACATGCTATATTATTTTCCATACTGAGACACATTACTGCTGTCCACACGCTCAAAGTCTACCCACACATACTTTCCATCCTCTGAGCTTCCTTCAAGGTCTTTTACATCCCCATTTCCAGCAAGCTGTACCGCGGCGTCCACAGCAGCATGCCCCTGACCGCTGCCAGACTGGTATACTGTAAATGCCATATCTCCATTGCGGATTGCCTCGCAGCCATCCGCTGTGGCGTCCACACCGAGTACCGGAAGCGATATGCCATTCTCTTTGCACGCTTCCACCACACCGAGCGCCATAGCGTCATTGTTGCAGATCACGCAGTCTGCCGTACTTCCTGTCTTTAGAAACAGCTCAAACAGCTTCTGCGCCTGCGCCGTGTCCCAGTTCGCCGTGTCCTCAAATACATAGTGAATCTGTTTCCCGCTCTGCTCCAGCGCTCTCTTCACACCATTTGTCCTGCCCTTGGTGGCAGAATGGTTTGAAGGTCCTTTGATCAGCGCCACATTCAGCTCCGGACTGCCTGCTAATTTTCCCAGCACATATTCTGCCTGAAATTCTCCGGCAACCTGCTCGCTGGAACCGACAAAGACATATTTTCCCGCCTGCAGATATTTCTCATCCGGGCTGCTGTTGACAAACACGATCGGAATATCCTCCGCACTCATCTTTAACTGAGTTACCGTGTCCACAGATACTACACTGCAGATGATTACATCATATTTTTCTGCCGCTGCTCTTTTGATCTGCTCCACCTGCTTCTCGATCGAGCCATTTGCATCCTCCATCACAAACTGAGCCCCAATCTGTGCTGCTCTTTCTGCCGCGGCGTCCACAAGCGTCCGCCGAAACGTATCCATCTGATTCAGGGAAAAGAATATTCGTATGTCACTCTTTCCGCCGCCTGCGCTCTGTGCACAGCCTGACATGACTGCAGCCAGCATGACAACGATAACACACAAGAAAACATATTTTTTCATACTCTTCATCCTTGTCATACCCCCTCTCTGACCTTAAATCTGGCAACTTGTTCATATAGTTCTTCTGCAGATGCCGTCAGCTCCATTGCACCTGCAGAAACACTTTTGCTGTTGCCGGTGATATTGTCCACCTGACATACCATCGCCTCGGAGGTTGCCAGAATTTCCTCTGAACTGGCAGCCTGTTCTTCCGAAATTGCTGCGACATTCGTTGCTACTTCATCGACTTTTTCCACCTTTTGAATCATCTCGCGCACAAGCGTGCTCACTTGGTCAATATTATTAAAGATCGCATCAAATGTCCTCAGCGTATCTTCCACCAGATTACTGCTGTTGTCAATATTTTCCACACTTTCATCGGTCTGCCTCACAGTGTCCCCTACCAGACTGTTAATCTGGCTGATAAGCCCTTCAATATTATGTACTGCCTCAGCGCTGGTATTGGCAAGCTGTCCAATCTCTGTCGCCACAACGGCAAATCCTCGTCCTGCCTCTCCTGCGCGCGCCGCTTCAATAGAGGCGTTCAGAGATAGCAGCGACGTCTGATCTGCAATATTTCCAATAATTTCTGTAATGTTGGTAATCTCCACGGATGCCTTTCCCACCTCGTCAATCGACTGCTGGAGCTTCTGCATGGAGACATGGATGTTCTCCATCGCACTGCTGACACGCTGTAAGTCCTCTTTTCCCTGACGGGAAACAATGACTGTCTCCTGCATCTTGCTGCCAACCTGATCTCCGTCGTCCTTTGTATCCGAGACAACCATAGCAAGCGTTGTCGCGTGTTCAGCAATCTCGCCAACCGAGAGCGACAGCTGCTCTACAGTCGTGTTGAGCTCCCTCATGGACTGACCCTGATGCTTGGTCGCGTCATACATCTCTCTGGATATCGTATCACTGCTTGCTGCCTGGGTACTCAGCTTGTCCGACACGCCATGAATCGAAGCGATCATCTGCCGCATCGTCTGTATAAACTGCTCAACATAACCGCCCATCACACCAATCTCATCATTGCTGCCCGTTTTAACCTGCACTGTAAAATCGCCGTTGGTCATCGCCGTGATAACCTTGATGAGCTCCTTAACCGGACGAATTACCATATGAACCACACGCTCTACCAGCGCTGCCAGCAGAAGGATGGACAACAGTCCGATCACCAGCATCATATTGCGGACACTGTCAATATCTACATAAATAATTTTTGTAGGAATATACGATACCAGAACCCAGTCTGTTCCATTGATCTGCGAAAATGCGGTCATATTGTTGTCAATCTCCGCCATGTCAAAATCCCACTGTTCTATCTTCTGCCAGATATCCCGCATAAAAGCATCCTCGGAACTGCCAAGCTTTGTTGAGATCAAATCATTGTCGTGATGCGCAAGAATCGTCCCGTCTGTGCTGCTTACCAAAAATGCCCGCGCCTCATCCATCTCAATATAACTGTTTACAATAATACTGATACGTTCTAGCGTAAGATCCGCCGAGATTACTTTGATCGTGCCCGACTGATCATCCAATATTCCAGATGCACTGATCACTTTGCTGCCCTCGGTGTTGGTATATGCATTGGTTAGTCCCATATTCCATCGGGTCAGTCCCTCCTTATACCAAACAGACTGCGTGGGATTCGTTTCCTGTTTCTCAGATGCCGATGCCGTCATCAGCTTCCCATTTGCATCTGCTATATAGAGTCCCTGTGGATAATTATCATGAAATCCATAATAACTGTCCAAGATTGCCTGCAGCTGCTGCTCATTGGGACCTGTCTGTTCAATTGCCTGTTTTACTGCGCCAAATGCTGACAAATTCTCATTCAGCCAAGCCTCAATCTGGTTTGTCTGATTGTCAATCGAAGAAGTAAGCAGGTTTTCTGAATACTCCTTGATAATGTCCTTTGAAATAAAATATAAAATGCCCACCAGCAGTATCATAATGACAATCACCACTGGCAGTATGATTCCAAGCAGCTTTACCTTAATAGAAACAATTTTGGTATTCCTTTCTTCTCTCATATTTCGCCGCCTTTCTTAATATAGAGCCTTTTTGCGAAGCCCTAACACAGAGTCTTACTCCTTGCCATCCCAACAGTATGTACAGAGCTTACTGTGGTCGATCCCCGTCGCATCCAGCATATCATCCAGCCGGTTAAAACGAAGTGAAGTAAAGTTCAGCTCTTTTCGAATCTCCTCAACCATTTGTTCGTATTTCTCAGACTCTGGGTCCGCATACTCCTCTAAAACCTCCTTTGTCACATTCCCATTTTCTAAACGCTCGATCACCCGTCTGGTAATCAGATCCATCTCGGAGGATGAGCGTGAGAAATTGAGATATTTGCAGCCATATAACAGCGGAGGGCAGGCGGGTCTGATGTGCACCTCCCTGGCGCCGCTCTGATACAGAAATTCTGTTGTTTCCCGCATCTGCGTTCCCCTGACGATAGAGTCGTCGATCAAAAGCAGTTTCTTGTCCTTAATCAGATCATCCACTGCAAGCAGTTTCATCTTCGCAATGAGATTGCGCTTGCTCTGTATCGTCGGCATAAAAGAGCGCGGCCACGTCGGCGTGTACTTTATAAATGGTCGGGAAAACGGAATCCCTGACTCATTGGCATAGCCCACTGCATGTGCAATTCCTGAATCCGGCACGCCAGCGACAATATCCGGTGTCACATTGTCACGCTTTGCCATCTTCTCTCCGCAGCGGTAGCGCATTTGCTCGACATTGACACCCTCATAAGAGCTTGCTGGATACCCGTAATACACCCACAAAAATGTACAGATTTTCATATCCTTCTGTGGATTTGCCAGCGTGACACAATTTTTCTCCGTCATTACGACAACTTCTCCGGGTCCCAACTCTTTATAATCTGTATATCCAAGATTCTTGTATGCAAAATTTTCAAAGGATGCGCAGAAGCCGTCCTCCTTCCTGCCGATGACAATCGGCGTCCTTCCATACTTATCTCTCGCCGCATAAATCCCCGCTTTATTCATCAGCAAGATCGACAGCGAACCATCAATGGCGTCCAGCGTATAGTTCATTCCTTCTATTAAATTTTCCCTGCGGTTGATGAGCGCCGCGACAAGCTCTGTGGCGTTGACTTCTCCGCCGCTCATCTCCTGAAAATGCGCATGTCCCACGTCAAACAGACGCTGTATCAGCTCATCTGTATTATTGATTTTACCTACGGTTGTCAGCGCATAAGTGCCGTGATGCGAGCGGATGATCAGCGGCTGCGGCTCATAGTCCGAGATACAGCCAATACCATAATTTCCATGCATCTCATTCACATCCTTGTCAAACTTGGTTCGAAACGGCGCATTCTCAATATTATGAATCGCCCTGTTAAAACCATCCTTTCCATAAACTGCCATACCGCCTCGCCTCGTTCCCAGATGCGAGTGATAGTCGATCCCAAAAAACAGATCAAAGACACAATCCTGTTGCGATGTTACTCCAAAAAAGCCGCCCATTTTAAGTTTCCTTTCTTCATTATACATACTATTTTATGGTCCCTATGTATCTATTAAGCCAAAATCCAGAACCAATGTCAACCATTACTTTTTGTCACACAGCGCGTATTTTCCCCTTCAAAAAGCTCTTATTCGCGTACATTGCACTGTCTGCTTCCATGATCGACTCCTCGATTTTTTCTTTGGTAATCGTATTGCATATACAAAATCCGTTGGCGATCTGTATCTCATAGGTGCGCCCCTTCACCCGGTTCGCCTCTTTGATCAGCCGTTGAAACTCCATTAGTCCTTGCTCATACTTCTCCTGAAGAGGCGCCTCAGTCATCAGCACACAAAACTCATCGCCGCCGATGCGGTACAATTTTCCATTCTTCCCAAAACTATCTGCGATGATCTTCGATGCGATGGTGATCAACTCATCTCCCTTCTCATGTCCCTGATTGTCATTGACTTGTTTCAGATTGTTGACATCCAGAAAAACAATGCCAAGCTGTGAAATCCCTGTCTCACCGCTCGCGTGTGCTTCGATCTGTTCTAAATACGCAGTCCTGTTGCCAAGTCCTGTCAATCCGTCCGAATATGCAAGCGTGCTGATAATATCAAACTTCAAGCCATTTTCCAGCAGACGATATGTCTCAAGCTGGCTGCTCACCGCAAGACATACAACAAACACCAGCATTCCGATTCTTAGATACTCCGCCCTGTCCATGTGATCAGCCTGAGAATAGAGCGCCATCTCACACAAAGCAGAAATCCACAGCGAACATAGACCCGAAAGTTGTATCACATAATTTAAAATGGGTTGATGCTTTTTGACCATATCCCAGAAGTTTATGACGCTCCAGATCAACAGCGCCACACAGCTTACCACCAGCGTGAGCATTGCACCCGACAGAATCCCATGCAGATCATTGATGCCTGTCAACTGCAGAAAAACAGCCATCAAAACATACGCTGCATTCGCATAACAAAACATGCGCATAAACCGATTTTTGAAAATCTGATACTCACAGTCCAAATACAATAAAAGCGGCATACTGTCCAGAATCATAATCATATTGTCGATCAATTGCAGGATACGCATGTCCAGCAAAAAAAACTGCATAATATTGGTCTCAATCAGACTCCACACACCGATCAACGCAGAATAGAGCCCCAGCCAGATCATGCCATGATTTCTCCGTGTCTGTCTGTAAGCAGGCATCAGATCAATCGCAATCAACACCAGCCCGATAATAATCATCAGCATACTCACTGTAATGCCAAACAGCTTCTGCCGACAAAGTGTCAGGATAATGCTTGTCTTGTCCCCAAACAGGAGAAAATCTACTGTGACTGCATTGGTGTCATACACCATATACACCTGCATTTCCACAAGCGCCCCTGCATCCTGCATATGAAATTTGGTGATGTTCCACAGATTCCCAGGAGAGCGGTTATAGAATCTCGACGTATATACATCTGTCTCATAAAGCACCCTGTCACCGATCAACACCTTGGTGTACACATCCTTGGTACGATACACAAGACTCGCATCCTCATCCATTTCAGGCAGCCGGTAATAGATCGACAGCACACCCGTCTCCTCGTCCATATGTTTGCCAAGCTGATTCAGATCAACAGGTATTGTCCCCTCCCTGTCAAGCGTCCAACTGCCGCTTATGTTCATATAATCGCCACCGCTGTGCTGTCCTGCGTCATACTGCCGCGTCATGAGTATGGCAATCACAATACTGAACATCCCAAACAGCCCCAGCACGTACATTGAAACAATTATTTTTCTCGACAATGCCTCCCATCTATTCATATCCCCACCCCGATAATCATAAATATTCTTATTTTTATTATATTTCTTAACGCCCAATACCACAAGTATTTTTATAAGAAATATGAAAGGGAGACACTCTTTTCAAGTGTCTCCCTTTCTATCTTCTCTGTATATAATACCTGTAATCCGGCAGTTCCTCGCCGTATGCCCTCAACTGCTGCTCATATGCCCTATCATATTTTCCATAGAAATAAATCTCTAACAGGGTTTTGAAATCAGGAAACCGCTTCTCGCCGGTCACCGCTCCGCTGCAGTCTATATATCCCGCTCCCTTCCAGTCAAACACCGTCTCGTCAAAACGGCAGATCTGCCATGTCTCTTGCTGGTCTGCCTGTATATCTGCCTGATTCAAATCCAAGCACAGCGGACCATCCCACTCGCCGATTGGCACAAAATTCCGAACACTGTCCAACCGCAGATTCACCAGTTCTCTGTCTGTGCTAATGCGGCGAAAACTCTCCATCAGAGCATACAGATTCTTGAGCGGATCCTCCACAGGCAGGGAGATCAGCTCTATCCAGCATAGCCCCTTCTCACTCATCGGTTCCTCGTGTGCCAGATCATCTAACGGCATCGGCGCACAGATCACGGAAAAATCATAACAGTACGCTTTTAGATAACTCCGAAACAACTGTGGCAGCCTGACATCAAACTGTCTCTCAAACGCGTTGATTTCCCTGTCGGTCACGGTGCTTGGAACCAGCATGGATGGACTCGCAACCCCTCTTTTGACCAATGCCTCAAATGCCTTCTCTATAAAAATTTCTTCTGCCTGCATCATACTCTTACCTCTTAGCGCTATTCTGCCAATGCATGGTATAAGTATATACCATGGTATACGTATATACCATCGTTCAAACGCACACTGGCAGTTATCATTATTCAGGTAAAATATATCATATCCCAAACTGCTTTTGTTTAAAACGGCGAAATCCATCTATAAATTGGCGAAATCCGTTTTTAGCACACAGTTTCCATCGGCACATACATGAGAATTCTAACGTCAAAGAGATGCCCCTCATCATGCACTTCTATACTTCCATTATATTTCTGTACAATTCTTTTCACATTTTTCATGCCCAGACCATGAACCTGCTGCCCCTCAGCGCCGTTCTTCTCCTTCGTGGACAAATAACAATCCCCAGACCGGATCAATGCACCGCTGTAGCTGTTTTTCATCTGAATCAAAAGCATCCCCCGCTGGTAACTGATATGGATATCCAGCAGCTTCTCCTCTGATTCCGCCGCCGCGCGTATCGCATTGTCCATCAGATTTCCAAGGATGATATTCCAGTCAAACGCCTGTATTTGAAGTTCCTGGGGCACACTGATTCTGCACCGGACGTGCGCGAGCGCTTCCTTTGCCTGTTCCAGCTTCAGATTCATCAGACTGTCTACAGCCGCATTTCCGCTGCTGATATGTTCCTTCTCATTCGTCAGCTCCTGCTGCATATTTCGAACATAAGCCGTGATTTCCTGCGTTCTGTTCCCCTCTGCCATCAGCAGAAGCTCGCTGAGGTGGTTTTTCAGATCATGGCGCAGTCCTCTCACGCACTCCTCAGACTTCATCACGACATTGAGCTGATTGGAATAACTCTCAAGCTGCTGCTCTACCATCGCACGTTCCTTGAGCTTGATATATGCCCCGACCAGCTCGTCACAGATGTAAAAGACGATCAGGTTTAGACAAAGAAGCCCCGCGCTGACCACTACTCCGATTTCCCGGTCCGTCATGTCAAAGGTAATGAGCACATATGCAATCATGACGCTGATAACAGGCAGAAAAATCAATAAATCCCAATGCCTTAATGTCGTGTCCTCCTTAATATTCCTGATACAGAAGTTCTCCATGATACGCTCACACAAATACATAAACAAATAAATGGCATAATACATCGCTGTATCATAAACACCGTCCACTTTGCCATCATAGAGCAGACAGACCGCCAGTATCTCGCACAGCAGATTCATTCCCTGAATCAGAAAAGCGGCAAACAGCTTCTTCCCCTGTTTTCCATGATAGAGCTGTGCCAGCAGATCCATCAAAATAATATCTGCAATGTACTGATAAGGCAGCGTATCCATCAGACAGACTACCGCCAGATACACCGCATATACAGCCAGGTTTCTGAGTATTGGCGTCTGCTCTCTGTCGAAAAAACAATGCATATACCGATAAATAAGAAACAATTCTGCAACGTGAAATCCAATCATCTCAAACATCTCAAACATCCTGTCCCCATGCGTAATCCATAATGTGCTTTCTGACCTGCTTTCTGTAAGGCTGGCTGATGTTCAGCAGCACACCTCCTCTCATTTTCACCGCCTCATAACTGCATTCGTACATATGATCCATATTGATGAGATAGGACTGATGGATCTGTATAAAATTCTTGGGGACACGCTCTGCCAAATCCTTGATTTTCCCTGTAAAATGTATCCTAGAATCCGCTGTGACAATATTGATCTTTTTATTCTCACTATAAAAATAGATAATATTTTTATAAGAAATCTTGCAATGATAGCCATCCGCCCTGTACTCAAACAGCGCATTACTTCGTTTGTACAAGCGGATCGCTTCATCAATGGTATCATTGATATCCTGCGCACAGATTGGCTTAACAAGAAAATCAATCGGATGAATCTTAAAAAGCTCCATTGCATAACTGCTCTTTGCTGAGATATAAGCGATGCTGATCTCCTGATTGGCAAGCTCTGTCCGAATCAGCCTGCCAACCTGTATGCCATCCATAGACACCAGCTCGATATCCAAGAAAAGCAGATCTAACGGTCTATGCTTCTTTAAATCCTGATACAAAGCCTCACCTGTATTCCAGATGCAGACCTCCATCTCGACATTCATCCTTCTGTCATACGTATAAACCATATCTGCAATCTGCAAACAAATATCCTTCTCATCATCACATATTCCTATATAGTACATCCTTACTCTTGCCTTTCGTCTAATCCTTCACTTGGCTCCGCGCAGGTCAGTGCAAGCTTTTTTGTATCGACACACACTGCAGGACGGATGCCCACCCCCTCTGCGCCAGCCTCCATCTCGTTCAGCAGTACCCCTGTGTAGCCGTTGCTGACATAGTAACAGTTGCTCGACTTCTCCGGCACAGGGTCGCGCAGCCACCAGTAATATGCATCAATGCCGAAATCCAGCGAAAACATTTTGTACCATTTTGTCTGATCCTGCTCGACTGCCAGTGCTGTCGGCTCTGTCCGAATACTGACATCTGCCTCCATCAGCCACGACAACTCTTCCTCGGAGAGCAGGTAGACCAAATCTATACTTTGTACAGGTCCACTGTCACATGCATTGCCGTTTGTGGTATGATCGGTCGGTATCATCGCCTCCCGCTCCTGCACTGTGAAGCCAGTGAGAAACCCCGCCTCACTGGCATATCCATTCTTGTTCGCGCACATTGCGCTCGCCACTGGTCCTACTCCATCATAGACTACATTCTCCCTGTCAGAATTTAGCCATGTTCTGAGATCCGACTGCGCCCAATTACTGCTCCCGCGCACATACGCCTGCAATTTTAAATCCCGGTCCGCCTCTGTCTCATTCACACTCCAATAAGAATTTCCGTCATCATCATAGTTGAAGTTGCCGCTGTCCGGCGCGCTGAATGCTTTCATTGTCAAGATGTATTCGGCAATCAGAACTGCCGCGCCGTCTTCCCCGAGCTGGATAACACGCCACTCGATCGGTTCATCAAGATAGGTTCCAAACAGCACCTTATCGCCAAGCTTCAGCAGCGTCTCTGTATCGTCAGGCAGCGCCGCCCCCCTTTCATGAAAATACATAATGATACAGATCGCTGCCACTGCAATGAACTCGATCACTTCAAGCGCCCTTTTTCTACGATCCATCTTTTTGTCTAAACTTTTGTCTATGGTTTCTTGCCTTTTCCCTTTGATGTATTTTAATATGCACATTTTAAACCTCAGTTCATAAATATTCTAATGAATATTTTACTATTACTCAAGCTGTTTGCGCAATAGAATTTTCTACAATTCTCTTTATAATTTTTCCTCGTAATTCATTCTAAGATTTTAAAGTCCTTGTAGCATTTAACACTGCCAAAACCATCACGCCTACATCCGCAAAGATTGCCCACCACATATTGACAAATCCAACAGCGCCAAGACCAAGACATGCAAATTTGACAACCAGCGCAAACACAATATTCTGATGCACAATCCGCAGCGTTTTTCTGGAAATATGGATCGCCGTTGCTATTTTCACAGGATCATCATCCATCAGCACGATATCCGCCGCCTCGATCGCCGCATCGGAACCAAGCGCCCCCATTGCAATGCCAAGATCTGCCCTGGAAAGAACTGGTGCGTCATTGATGCCATCCCCCACAAAGGCGAGACGCTCCTTGTCCTCCTTCGCCTCTAGCAGCCTCTCCACTTCCGCAACCTTATCTGCCGGCAGCAGCTCGCTCTTCACCACATCCACGCCAATCTCCCTGGCAACTGCCTCCGCGACATTGCGGGCATCGCCTGTCAGCATAATAACCTGTTTCACGCCCGCCGCTTTCAGTCTTGCGACTGCCTCCTTCGCATTCGGCTTCATGAGATCCGAGATCAGGATATAGCCTGCATAGGTTCCATCGACCGCCACATGAACTTCTGTTCCTATCTTTTGCGGAACTGCATATGTTATATTCATCCGTTTCATCAATTTGACATTGCCCGCTGATACCTTTTTCCCGTCGATAACCGCAGACACGCCATGACCGCTGATTTCCTCCACATCGGTCACTCTGGAAGGCTCCACCTGCCTGCCTGTGCTTTTTCCGTAAGCTTCCTTCAAACTCCTGCTGATCGGATGATTTGAATAGCTCTCCACATATGCAGCCATCTCAAGAAGCTCCTCCTTGCTGATTCCCGGCGCCGCCTCCACATGCGTCACCTCAAAAACGCCTTTTGTCAGTGTCCCCGTCTTGTCACACACCACATACTTTGTCTCTGAGAGCGCCTCAAGATAATTCGAACCTTTCACCAGCACTCCCTTGGACGAAGCGCCGCCAATGCCGCCAAAAAAGCTGAGCGGTACGGAGATGACCAGCGCGCACGGACAACTGATAACCAGTGTTGTGAGCGCACGAATCACCCACTGAGACCAGTCCGCTGAATTGCCAAGTATCAGATTCACCAAAGGCGGCAGGAGGGCGAGCGCGAGCGCACCGATACACACTGCGGGCGTATAATACTTTGCAAACCGGGTGATAAAGTTCTCGGATTTTGATTTCTTCATACTGGAATTTTCTACTAAATCCAGTATTTTCGACACCGTGGATTCCCCAAACTCTTTGGTCGTCTCGATGCGGAGCAGCCCTGAGAGATTCACGCACCCGCTGATCACCTCATCCTTCTCACAAACCTCTCTCGGAAGGCTCTCACCTGTGAGGGCGCTAGTGTTAAGCATGGAGCTGCCGCTCACAATAACCCCGTCGATTGGAATCTTTTCTCCCGGCTGCACGACGATGACCGTCCCGATCTCCACATCGTCCGGGTCCACCTGCTCAAGCTGTCCATCCTGCTCTACATTTGCATAATCTGGTCGGATATCCATGAGCGATGAGATGTTTCTGCGGCTCTTGCCGACTGCATAACTCTGAAACAGCTCGCCAATCTGATAAAAAAGCATGACTGCCGTCCCCTCGAGATATTCCCCAAGAATGATGGCGCCGACAGTGGCAAGCGCCATCAGGAAATTTTCATCAAATACCTGCCCGTTAAAAATTCCCAGCACTGCTTTTCTGAGAATATCATAACCTATAATCAAATACGGAATCAGAAACAGTGCGAACCTCAAATACAGATTCTCCACTGGAAGCAGGCAAAACACTGCTGTCAATACTGCTGACAGGATAATCCTTATCAATACTTTTTTTTGTTTTTTCGTCATTCTATCTCACATCCCTTCCTATATTACAGTCCGCGTGTCGTTGAGCAGGGGAATATCCTTCTCACCTACTTGCCGCGCCCCCATGCGCCTGCTTTAGCGGCATATTTCTTCTGCAAGGGGGTACACATCAATAAATGGCTCTTGCACCAGAATGCAGAGCCATTTATTTCCTGACTTTATGACAAAAAGATTTCGCAGTCAGACTCCACCTTCTTGCAGTTTTTTAACACGTCTGCCATGACGGATTCCACATCGGCGCCCTCCTCAAATTCCACCTTCATCTTCTGCGGCATAAATGCTACTGTCGCGTCCTTGACGCCCGCTGTCTTTTTGGCTGCTTCCTCCATCTTTGCCGCGCACGCTGCGCAGTCCACCTCAATTTTGTATGTTTTTTTCATCTCATGATACCTCCTATTTTTACAGTCAATTTCCTACTCTTCCAGCACATGCTCCATTCCAATGCGGATAATGGCTGAAACATGCTCGTCAGCAATCGAATAATAGATACTTTTGCCTTCGCGCTTTGTCTTGACCAGCTTGCTCTGTTTTAACAGCGCGAGCTGATGACTCACCCCTGATTGTGTCATATTGAGCCGCTCTGCGATCTCTCCCACGCACAATTCCTCATGGTCCATCAGCAGCGAAAGAATCGTCAGCCGGGTATAGTCCCCGAATATTTTAAATACTGCTGCCAACTCTTCCATCGTCTCAATTGTGACCCTTGTATCCTTCACGCAGTCACCTCCGTTTTGTTATTGGTTTAATATGTTATTTTCTTATATGAACATTTAATCATATATTCATTTATTTGTCAACCCTTTTTCTATCAAATTTTTATATGTAATTTTTAATGCGTTCGCGCGCATAAAAAGAGGCAACGTTTTTTGATTCTCGTTACCTCTACACAATAAACTGCCCTTTCAGGAAATCAACGCCAGCAGTTCCTCTACATTCTTCTTGCCAAACACCACTTTTTCATCGTTGAGTACCATACACGGAACACTCATCACATTATATTTTTCCTTTAATTCCGGATAGTGCGGCAAGTCAAACATCTCCGCAGTGACCAGTGATGATGCCGCCGCAATCCGCTGTGCTGCCATCACGGACTCCGGGCACATCGTACAAGTAAGTGATACTAAAATCTTGATATTTGTTTCCTTTGAGACCGCCTGAATCCTTGCCTCTGTCTCTCGGTCAAGCTCCTGTCCGGGACCTGCTACATTGTACAATGCAATCACAAAGGAATTGAACTCATGCCCTCCCGGCACGCCATGAAAATAGATGCCGCTGCTTTTTCCGGTGTGATCAAGCAGTTCCATTGCCGGCAGGGTCACTGCATCTGCCGTCTCCCCGGCAGATTGTTCTGTCCATGTGACCTTGTCCGTGATGCTGACAAGCTCATTCAAAAATCCTCTGATCTCACCAGAAAACGCACTCTCGTCGAGCCACGCACGCACGGTCACCACAGAAGCAAATTTTGCAAAGACACCTGTAAGCTGCTGGCGAATCTCACTGCTGATAAATCCTTCACCTTTTGTAAAATAGGCTTTCTCATCTCGCGAATCCTGCGGCTTGTGCTCCTCCGGCGCCACATACAAGTCAGGAATGGCGAGTTTTGTATGAAGTTCTGAGACGACACGTTCCAGCGAAGTCGCTGCAACCGCTCCATCTGAGACTGCTGTCACAACCTGCCTTAGATTTTTGACACACACATCGCCCGCCGCAAAGACGCCAGACACATTGGTCTGCTGGTTTATATCGGTTATCAGATATCCCTGTTCGCTGCGCGCCACACAGTCTGCAATCCATTTTGTATTTGGCACATATCCCGCAAAGACAAAGATGCCGAAAGTCTCACCGCGTGGCGCGTCATACCGCCACTGTCTTCCATCTGTGTTATTTTTGAATACAGCGTAGGACAGCGCCTGCTCTCCGCCAGCCTCCACCAGCTCCGTCTCAAATACCGTCTCGATATTGGAGAACTTCTTTAACTGATCGGACACTGTTTTGGCGCAGGTATAGTCCGGCTCACGCACAATCAGCGTAACCTTTCTGGCGTATTTCGTGAGGAACATTCCCTCCTCCACTGCCGCAAAACCGCCGCCGATGACAAACACATCTTTTCCAGCAAAAAACTCACCGTCACAGGTGGCACAGTATGCCACACCTCTGCCCTGAAACTCCTTCTCGCCCTGAAATCCAAGCTTTCGCGGATTTGCGCCCGGCGCAAGGATAACCCCCAGCGCCTCATAATCTCCTTTGGTCGTATGCAGACGCTTTACATCCTGCTCAAGCTCCATGTCAAGCACCTCCGCCATCACAAACACTGCCCCAAAGCGCTCTGCCTGCACGCGCATATGCTCTGTCAGTTCTTTTCCGCCTGCCATCTCCACTCCAGGATAGTTGACAATCTCCGAGGTGATTGTAATCTGACCGCCTATTTTAGTTTTCTCAAGCAGGAGCACCCTGTATTTTGCTCTTGCCGCATAGATTGCTGCCGACAAGCCTGCAGGTCCTGCCCCCACAATGATCACATCATATAATCTGTCATGTGCTTCCATCGGCTCACCTACAGCAATCCCACTAAGTCAAGACTTGGCTTCAATGTCTCAGCACCCGGCTGCCACTTGGCAGGGCACACCTGATCGCCGTGTTCTGCGACAAACTGAGACGCCTGTACGCGGCGGAAAAGTTCCTCTGCATTTCGCCCGACACTGCCTGCAATGACCTCATAGGCTACAATCTTTCCCTGAGGATTGACGATAAAACTTCCTCTCTCGGCAAGTCCGTCCTCCTCGATCAACACATCAAATCCTCTCGCCAGGACAGCTGTTGGGTCTGCCAGCATCGGATATTGTATCTTCTGAATCGTCTTGGATACGTCATGCCATGCCTTGTGTACGAAATGCGTATCGCAGGACACACTGTAGATCTCACAGCCGATTTTCTGAAACTCCTCATATTTATTGGCAAGATCCTCAAGCTCTGTGGGACAGACAAAGGTAAAATCCGCTGGATAGAAAAAGAACACACTCCACTTTCCAAGTACGTCTTTTTTGGTAATCTCCTTAAACTCGTTATTCAAGAATGCCTGAACTTTAAAATCCACAATTTCCCGATTGATTAATGACATAGTACTATACCTCCTTCTACGAAACACTTTTAAAAAACAGGATCACAAACGGCTCCACAACATACCGCCTTATATTTTAGCTTAACCATACGTTCCTGCTTCTATACACTGTTCTGTCAAAATCAATCAAATACAAAAACACCTGACTGAGAGTTTTTCTGTATCCTCCCAATCAGGTAATATTTTCAGAATGATTTATAAATATTTTTTTAGCAGCTGTGTCAATCGGTTCACATCAATGGGCTTTGCCACATGCTCGTTCATGCCGCAGTCAAGACAACGCTGTATATCATCCGAAAAAGCATCCGCTGTCATGGCAATAATCGGCAGCTTCGCATCTTTGCGCGTCAGTGCCCGGATTGCCTTCGCCGCATCATATCCATTCATCACAGGCATCCTTATATCCATCAGCACTACATCATAGTAGTCCAATTCGGACTGCTCAAACTTCTGTACACAGATTTGACCATTTTCCGCACGCTCTAACTGAAAACCAGCCTCTGATAATAAGTCCTCTGCAATCTCCCAGTTCAGATCATTGTCCTCCGCAAGCAGAATGCGTTTTCCCTTGAAACTGCTGTGTGAAATGGTCTCTTTCTTCGCCTCCTCCTCTGGCGCATCCAGCATATAACGGCTAAGTCCCAGATAAAGGTTTGATTTAAACAGCGGTTTTGAAATGAATCCCTGAACGCCTGCTTCCTTTGCCTCATCCTCAATCTCACTCCAGTCATATGCAGAGATGATCAGAATCGGAACATTCTCACCCAAGTGCTCCCTCATCTCACGCGCTGTGTGCAGACCATCCATGCCCGGCATTTTCCAATCTAAGAGCACAATCTCAAAGCCGTTCTTCTCCTCATGGCATTTTTTTGCCATCGCTACAGCAGTCTCTCCATCTACAGCCCACTGCGCCTCAATGCCAATCTCCTTGAGCGACTCGACCGCACTTTGACAGAGATCTTTATTGTTGTCAACAACCAGCATACGCCAAGGCGGCAGCTTCATATCCTCCACCTTGGTATCCGCCTTTTCCAAATCAAGCGTTATATGGAACTCACTTCCCCTGCCGGGTGCACTGTGCAATTCGATGTTTCCCTTCATTGTATCGACAATCGCTTTTGTGATCGCCATGCCAAGACCTGTTCCCTCGATTTTATTGATCTGCGCCTTCTCTTCTCTGGTAAAAGTATCAAAAATCTTTTCCTGAAATTCCTGTGTCATACCGATGCCGCTGTCCTTTACGCGAAAATGGCATCTGACATACTTATCCCCCAGCGGGGAATCCTCCTGCTCAAGGTAGACATTGATCCTGCCGCCCTCCGGTGTAAACTTGATCGCATTAGACAGCAGATTGATCAAAATCTGGTTTAGACGAACGCTGTCGCAATGTACATCCTCTGTCTGGATTTTTTGTATAAAAATATCAAAATGCTGCTGATGCTCCTTGACCTGCGGCTGCACAATATTCACAATACTGTCCATAATCTCCCGAAGAGATACCTGATTCATGTTCAAAGTCAGTTTGCCGCTCTCAATCTTGGACATATCCAACACGTCATTGATCAGTCCGAGCAAATGCCTGCTCGACAGCGTAATTTTGCCCAGGCAGTCCTTCACGCGCTCCTGATTGTCTATATTTGCCATCGCGATCGCTGTCATTCCCACAATACCGTTCATCGGCGTGCGGATATCATGACTCATGCTTGATAAAAATTCGCTCTTTGCTTTGTTTGCCTTGATTGCTTCCCGCCTCGCCATTTCAAGCTCCATCATCTGCTGTCTTGACAGCTTATAATAGATCATAAAAATGATGACAATCCCGCCGATGATAATAAAACACATCAGCAGCGTCGCTGACTGGCGGTCCAGGCTCAAATCCTGTAAAATCCTGTCCAGTGTCCCAAACGGCATCAGCGAGAGCAGATACCACTCAGAATTTGGCAGCTTTGTACACAACAGATATTTTCTCTCATTGCCTATGCAGGCAACAGTGGCATACTCTACGTTGGTACTGATCGCCTCCTGAAGCTCCTGCGCATACCGCTCGGCACTCTTGCCATTGTACTCACAAAAAGTTTGATTAATATTATCAAAAAAGGAATTTTCCCTTGTCCGAATGACAAAAGTACCATCCCTGCGGATAATATAGGAATACATCAACGAGTTCTCACCGTCAAGCGAAAGTACCTTTTCAAGATACTCCATCGGAATCGCTGCCACCATCGCCGAGCTGGTCTTACCGCCCTTCATCGGATATTCGGCACTGATCAGCATACACATCACTCTCTTGCCCTCAGAACTGAGACCGGAGAACACACGCAGGCTGCTGTCCTGCAATACTTTCTGAAAAACCACCTCGTTCTCGTACTCCACTTCACTGCCGTAGATCATTTCACTTTCGCCATCTATCGTATACAGTCCAAGATATACAAAATCCCGAACCTGTGCACTCAGTACAAGCTGGTCGATCATCTCCTGTCCATATTCCATCTCTTCTGGCGGATGCCGCTGTACAATTCCCTCCATCTCCAAAATCTGCGAATCAATTACGGCATCAAATTTCTCCTGCATCTGTTTTGCGATTGCGGACATATAGATCATCCCGATCTCATTGATTGCACCATCGCTTTTTCCAGATACATATACAGATGTAATCGTAAACATAACGATACATACAGAAATCAGAATAGAAAAACTTACCACTAAAAATTTTTTGGTATTTTTAATCATTACACT
>CAMWJQ010000011.1 GCA_947174615.1 uncultured Lachnospiraceae bacterium | reverse complement strand
GATATATATACTGTAAACGGAGTTACAGAAAATCTTTACAATAAAAATAGCTTGATATATTCAAGGGGAATGATTCAGTGAAAATATAAGAAATAATTTTATGGGAAAGTTGCTTGGTGAAAGGGATGTCCTGGGCTGCTAAAGGAGGAGGAAAATATGGTAGTACAGCACAATCTTAAAGCTATGAATGCGAACAGAATGTTAAACATTAACTCAAAAGCTTCATCGGGATCTACAGAAAAACTTTCAAGCGGCTATCGCGTAAACAGAGCTGCGGACGACGCAGCAGGACTTGCTATATCAGAGAAGATGAGAAAGCAGATTCGTGGTCTGACACAGGGCTCACGAAATGCAGAGGATGGTATCTCTTGCGTGCAGACGGCAGAAGGCGCACTTGCAGAGGTACAGGATATGCTTCAGAGAATGAATGAGCTGGCTGTACAGGCTGCAAACGGTACTAATTCCGTTACGGATCGCAAATATATTCAAGATGAAATTGATCAGCTTGTAACGGAGATCGACAGAGTTTCTGAGACAACGAAGTTCAATGAAACGTATCTCTTAAAGGGCGATGAGGAACTGCCGGAGAATTTGGTACATACATTTAACTATGTGAAAGGTGACAAGATTGACCAGCTTGGAACATCATCTGTCTTAAATGCCAAGGGCGACAGGGTTATGGTGAACTACAATGGCGTGGATAACGTTTATGTGGTAACTGCCAGCATTAGTCAGGCAGGCTCAAAAGAGTCCATGACAGCGGATGTTAAGACAAAAGGTTCTGATTTTACGAAATATCTTGCAAGCGGTGAGGTCGGAACGAGTTCTTCTGTCACAAGCGCCGTAATGAGCGCTTCGTATGCGATGTTTAAGAACACAAATCTAAACGGCGTGGCATTGCAGAAAATGACAAATGGTACAGTCTTTGCAGATAAGGATGCATATATATATGATACAGAGACAAAGAATATTATCCATATAAAAGCTACAGAGGATTTGGGTCCATATGTAAAGCATATTGACGGGGCAGATGATTCAACATATACGATGGATACACGGTACAGACTCCTATACAATGTAAATCCAGAAGTAACAGGTTTTGAGGATACACTGGGTATGCCTAAGACCGTAGAGACGTTGGCAGAGGTGGATTTCCTCGGTGCGACGTCAGAGAACCAGCTCTATAATAAAGACGGTGAGGCAATCACTGGCATGGGACTCTATAAATACTTCAATGAAAACGGAGATTATACAGGCGGATTGTATGCTGACAAAGATGCAACCAAGAAGATTATTGAGAGTGATACAACCAGCTCCCTGTATTATGGGAAATATATCACAAACCTTACCGAGAAGGTGACTGCGGCGCTGACATTCTCTGTTCATGCAGGTGCGGATTCTGACTTGAATAACAGGATTTCAGCGACAATTGATACGATGTCAGCAGCAGGGCTTGGCGTAAATAAGTTAAAGAGCAGCTCGATTGGCATCGTGGATGAGACGGGTGACAATGCGAGGGAGGCAATTGATGTTGTCGGAGAGGCATTGAAGATTGTGTCTACACAGCGTTCTATTCTCGGTGCAGTTCAGAACCGTTTGGAGCACACGATTGCAAACCTTGACAACGTTGTTGAGAATACAACAGCTGCAGAGTCTGCAATCCGTGATACAGATATGGCTGATGAGATGGTGAAGTTCTCGAATAACCAAGTGCTCTTACAGGCAGGTCAGTCCATTCTTGCACAGGCAAATCAGTCAAATCAGGGTGTACTTTCACTCTTACAGTAATTTATTACGCTCACTCTGACTATAATTTTATAAACAAAAAGACCGGCAGTATTTTGAGTCGGTCTTTTTGATTTGAAAGGGATTCAAAAAACAGGAGGAAATAGCATGTCAAAGATACCAATATCAGTCTGTATGATTGCAAAGAATGAGGAAAAGCATATTGATGAATGTCTAAAGCGGCTGGAATTTTATGGTTTTGAGATTGTTGTCACAGATACCGGTTCAACAGACCGGACCGTCGAAATCGCAAAAAAATATACGGACAAGGTGTTTGAATTTGAGTGGGTTAATGACTTTAGTGCAGCCAGAAACTATTGTGTGTCGCACGCGTCGAACAACTGGATTCTTACATTGGATTGTGACGAGTATGTGCATAGCATTGATGTATCATCCCTGCGCATGATGATGCAGAAGCATCCGCGTGCGGTCGGTGAGATCCGAATGAAAAGCCTTGTGCAGAGCAGGGGCGTCACCTCTTACGCAGTGGATGTAGTTAGGAGATTTTACAATAAAAATTATTACTTCTTTGAAGGCGCAATCCATGAACAGATTCAGGCGAAGGATGAGAGACAGCGGGGGAAAGCCTTTGAGGAGATCACGCTTCCAATGGAGGTGATCCACCATGGTTACAATCTGACGCCAGAGGAAATGAACAAAAAGAGCGAGCGAAACCTAACGATGCTTTATAAGGCATTGGAGACAGACCCCAATAATACCTATATGCTGTATCAGGCAGCCCATTCTGAGTCCATGCGGGGAAATTATTTTGAAGCAATTCCGTTATATGAAAAGGCGCTTGGCATCATCGATACTGTCACATGTGAGTTTGAGCGGCTGATGATTATGGCGCTGGGGGTCGATTATGTCAGAACGGGGCAGTTTCAGAAGGCAGTAGAGGTGATGGAGCGTTATGCAGACCAGTGCAGGACTGCGAAATATATGTTTACGCATGCCAATGTGCTGCTTGACAGCGGGGATCATCTGCGGGCGCTTTTATTATATATTAAGGCGATTATGATGCCGGACGCGGATACATTGGGCGTGAACAAGCTGCATTGCTTTGAGAATATTATCAGAATCTATACAGAGCTGGGAAACACTGAGATGGCAGACCTTTTTCGGCAGCGCTATGAGGAGTGCAGACAGGAGAATGATAAAATTGTAAATCGTTAATACAGAAAAACAGGGCGGTTTTGAAATCGCCCTGTTTTTGACGCTATGATTTATTTTTTGGTTTCTGGTACAAGCATAAACACTTGTTTCTCCGAATCCGGCACTTCACTGATTGCCTTATCCAATTCCAAAGAGGCTTTATAGTTGTTTAAGCGATCGATAATGTCCGGATTGTTGATATCTTCTTTGTTAATAATCTTTTGGATGGCATAATAGATCACATATTCCAGATTCTGCATACGGTAGTACTGCGGATGGATGCTGACCTCCTGACAGACTGACAGGATGGCATCAAGCTGCTGGTGGATTGGTTCTATCGCGATAGAAATCTTATCGATTGTGACAATCAGCTGCTCTTTGCAGTCTGTGACGCCACAGACCTCCTCCACGCTTGGACGGTTGAGCAGGGACAGGCGGTTCAGTTCGCGGTCGCATTGTTCTACACCTTCTAATAATTGGTACATTTTTGTATAGGCATCACATAATATCTGTAATAAATTTTCATAACGCTGTCTAAAATCCATATAGTTTCCCTCATTCCTGTACAGCCCGACTCCCCGGGGCGAACTTCTATTAAAGTTACATAATGATACTACATAAGTTATATCGTCAGAATATTCTGAAAACTTTAGCTATACTGAAGCAAATGTCAAAATATTTTTGGTAAAAATCAAATGAAAAATATTATTTTCATAAAGAAATGGTTGAGAAATTATGTAAAGTCCGTTACAATGATATCAAATGAAAATACAAAAAGGAATGGAGGAGTGACATGAAATTTAGTTTGTGCATGATTGTAAAAAATGAATCTGCAGTGTTGAGGGCGTGTCTGGATTCGCTGAAGGAAATCATGGATGAGATTATTATTGTAGACACAGGTTCTACAGATGATACGAAAAAAATTGCTGCAGAGTACACGCCTTATCTGTATGACTTTGAGTGGAACAATGATTTTGCAGCGGCGAGAAATTTCGCTTTTTCCAAGGCGACGGGAGATTATATCTACTCTGCGGATGCTGATGAGGTGGTAGATCAGGAAAACCAGGACAAGCTCAAAGCATTGAAGCGCGCTATGCTCCCGGAGGTGGAGATTGTTCAGATGATCTATGTGACAGAGCAGATCAATCATCCGACAGAAAATTTTGCGCGTGATTTAAGGCCAAAACTGTTCAAACGGCTGAGGGCGTTTACGTGGATTGAGCCAATCCATGAGACGGTCAATCTCAATCCGGTTATTTTTGACAGTGATATCGAGATTCATCACTGCCCGCAGGGAAACCACAGCAGCAGGGATTTAGCCGTATTTGAACGCATCATTGCGGACAAGGGCGTTCTTTCTGACCGGCTGATGGGAATGTATTTAAGAGAACTGTACAAAGCGGGGACGGAGGAGGAGCTCAGGCGCGCCGAGGGATTTTTTGAGGGCGCTTTGTCAGAGAAGCGCGCCGAGGGAAAGACATTGCTGTGCCGTCAGATTATCGCTGTGCTGTTAAAGATTTATCGTCTCTTGGATGATCCTGTCAGCATGTTAAAGGTATCGCTGAGTGA
The DNA here is from genome assembly GCA_947174615.1 of uncultured Lachnospiraceae bacterium. GTDB lineage: Bacteria > Bacillota > Clostridia > Lachnospirales > Lachnospiraceae > COE1. Next base: position 16,608 of record CAMWJQ010000011.1, on the reverse strand, counting down.
GGAGGCAACCATTCCATCAGCTGAAATGTGTATGGAGCTTGGATACTTTTTTATGAAGAAGGAGGAGTTTGAGGAAGCGGCAGAGTGGTTTCATCGGGCCGGATATGACTGTGAGAGTGATATTGACGTGGCAAGCAGCGGTACATCTGCTTTGATGGCACTGGCGCTGTGCTTCCGCAAGCTGGCAAAATCGCCTAAGATCAAGGCGCTTCCACAGAGAGAGTATGGGGTGGAGCACAAGCGTCTGATGGAAAAGGCGACAGAGTATGAACAGCTCGCAAGGGATTGGAAACCGGTTGAACCAAAGTTGATAAAGGAGGAGTAAGCATTCTATGAAATACGATTATTTAGTGGTGGGCGCAGGGCTTTTTGGCGCTGTGTTTGCAAATGAAATGAAGAAAGCAGGGAAGAGGTGCCTTGTGATCGACAGGCGGTCACATATTGCCGGCAATATTTATACAGAGAATGTGCGTGGAATAAATGTGCACAAATACGGCGCGCATATTTTCCACACATCGAACAAAAAAATCTGGGACTATGTCAACGCGCTGGCGGAGTTTAATAACTATATTAATTCGCCTGTGGCAGTTTATAAAGATGAGCTCTACAATCTGCCATTTAACATGAATACCTTTGCAAAGATGTGGAACATTAAAACGCCAAAGGAGGCAGCGGCGCGCATCCAATCGCAGATTGCCTCATTAAAGATCACAGACCCGCAAAATCTTGAGGAACAGGCGCTGTCCCTTGTCGGCAGAGATATCTATGAGAAACTTGTGAAGGGCTATACAGAGAAACAGTGGGGACGTGACTGCAAGGAGCTTCCTGCATTTATCATTAAGCGGCTTCCGGTTCGGTTTACGTATGATAACAATTACTTTAATGACCCCTATCAAGGGATTCCCAAAGGGGGATATACAGGCATGACTGCAAAACTGTTAGAGGGCATTGAGGTGCGTCTTGAGACTGCATTCGAGACATTTGTCCAAAAGGATGAAAATGACACTTATGTCACAAAAGACGGCAGCGATATCTTTGAGAAGGTGCTTTATACGGGCATGATCGATGCATTTTTTGAGTATTGTGAAGGCGCGTTGGAATACCGTTCTCTTGAGTTTCAGACGGAGCTTTTGGAGGGCGAGGAAAATTATCAGGGCAATGCGGTTGTCAATTACACAGCGCGGGAGATTCCCTATACGCGCATTATTGAACATAAGCATTTTGAGTTTGGGCAACAGCCGGACACCGTGATTACGAGGGAGTATCCGAAAGAGTGGAAGCGCGGCGATGAGCCGTATTATCCTGTCAATGATGCGAAAAATGCTGCACTGTATCAAAAATATGCCGCGCTTGCCGCGAGACAGACAAATGTGTTGTTCGGAGGAAGACTTGGTCAGTATCAATATTATGATATGGACAAAGTGATTCTGGCAGCGCTTGAGATGGCGCAAAATGAAAAAGCAGGCTGATGCCTGCTTTTTTATTTTACATATATCCATTATACAGCATTCCTGTATAGATACTCGTCATGTAAGGGTTCGGATAACTTGCGTTGGGATTGGAGTATGCACAGATTCTTCGGTCAATATACTCCATCGGGTCGAGAGAGATTGCGTTTAATTTGCGCAGAATCTGTGAACCGAAGCCTTTGATGCCCGTGGCGTCTGTGATCTCGTCGCCCTTCTGGTATTCGAGCGTGGCATCTTCATTGACCACGATGCCGTATTTTTCGAGATTGTAGCTGTGCAGGTCCAAGAACTTGTGCAGGTCTTTGGACAGAAGTTTTGTGAGCGGGGCGTCCGTCTGGTCGTTGATCACGCCATTCATAAAGCTGTTATAGCCTTCCACAAAGGTTTCAATATTGTTGGCGAGTGACTCTGCGTCAGGGTACAATCCGATAGTCACACTGGAGTTCTTTCCTGCGCTTTTGACTGCATTTGCAGTGATCTGGTCAGATTTGGTGGCGCTGGCATCGGCATTTTCGGGATGCAGGGTCACATGATAGGCTCCAAATACACTGAAATTGTTAGAATATGAGGACTCCTCGCTTCCGTTGATACTGTAGACTGCGTTGGTGGCTTCTTTAATATGTTTATTTAACCCCAGATAATCCACGATTCCGTCCTGATAACTGGTATTTTCGTCGGTGATCGTAAAGTGCCGCTCGCCTTGGACGGGAAGCCCATAGGCGTCCGAGGTAACTTCCAGCGCCGACAGCCCGCGGGCTTCGACGACACGCGCCGACAGTCCGATGTCAGAGTTGTTGATCAGGCGGGAAAGCTTGCTCTGCAAATCCTTGTTGGTATCACCTTCATTGACATTGAACTGAAGTTCATAGTGGAGCTTGTTTGTCAGGATGTCAAAGGAATAGCTGTCTGGCGTGAGGTTGACAGGCTGGTTTGCCCGCATGTACTTGCTGGTGTTGACCTGTGGCGAAGCGAATTTCTCGACTTCAAGCGTGAAATCCAGCGGAACGTCCTCCTCTGCGTCCTCCGGCTCGTATTCTACGCTTGCGAGTGATTCGTTGTCACTGTAGGCTGATTTCATCGAAAACAGATCATTATTGTCGCCGCTGAGTGAATCGATCGTCTGCTTTAGATCGTTGGCGCTCTCTTTCAGATGGATCGCATAGGCGATGGATTTCGGCGATGGATCTGTCAGATAGAGTGGCGCAAAACGGTTTTTCCACTGGATCGCATTGTATAAATTTTTGAGCTCGCTGGTGTCATGTGTGGCGTGGCGCAGACTGCGTTTGCTGGTTTTGCCGCTCGAAGCAGCGTTATTTTTGTTGCGGTATGCATTTAGATACTCATCATAAATTGGTAGTGTAGTTAAAGAAACTGACATACTGATGTCCTCCCCTCTCAGATAATCAATTTAAATCTTATGTGAACTTGATTTTGAGCATAAATTAAGATGCAAAATTCACAAAAACCCCTTATTTTAAGAGATACAGCATGTAAATTGTGCGACTATTCAGTAAAATGTTATGTATATCTCTTTTTATTTTAAAGTTATCACGAATTGCGTGAAAATGCAAGCCCTTCAGCCCATAAAGTTGAAAAAATTTTACGTAAACCGCCTTAATGTGCTGAAAATAGAATAAATTGTTTGAATTTTTCTGAAAATAAAGACAATTCGCTGCGATTTAGAAGCGGTGATTGAAAAATCCGATCATGGAATAAAGTGTTTCATTAATATAATATATGCACAGGCGCTGAGAACGAGAAGAGATTGCCGCGTGGGCGCAAAGTAACACACGACCTGCCATAGCGGGATCCTAGGCTGAATTTATGCTTGACGGCAGAGTTTGCTTGTGGTATATTTGATAGGCAAGATGTACATTCGGTCTTTTTTTTATGCCATTGAGTTAGGAACTGTTCAGAAATTACTTGCGGCAAGGGCGCAATTGGTTAACGGTTCCTTCGTATGACAGCGCGGTGTGAGAGAAAACCGATGTGCCCTGCATGATTAGAGCAAAGGAATTAGTTAGAACGTTAGCGGAGGTGGAATTATGCGTACAAAAATTACATTGGCATGTACAGAGTGCAAGCAGCGTAACTACAATACTACAAAGGAGAAAAAGACCCATCCTGACAGAATGGAGATCAAGAAGTATTGTAGATTCTGCAAGACTCATACACTGCACAAGGAAACAAAATAAACAATCGAATAAAATAGGAGGCACATGATGGCAGATTCAGCTAAGACAGAAGCGAAAAAGGATAACTTCTGGAAAAGTGTTAAAACAGAATTTAAGAAGATCGCCTGGCCTGACCAGAAAGAAACTGTTAAGCAGTCTGTAGCAGTTCTTTGTGTTTCGGTTGTTGTAGGACTTATCATTACCTTTTTGGATACCCTTATCCAGTTCGGCGTCAACTTCTTAACAAGTATTGGAGCATAGAAGGGGATAACCATTATGGAAGAAAAGAAAGCACCCAGAGCAGTAGCCAAGAAGCTTATTACGCCCAATATGCATGAGTGGCTTCCCGTGTCGCCAAAGATGCCCGAAAAGCCGCAAAAAAACGCGGAGGAAGCGGCGGATTCAGAGCATGTTGAAGCGCAAAGGCTGGAATCCGAAACATTTGACTCGGAAACTTTTGAATCCGAGGAGCTTGAGACCGAAAACCGCAATGTCAGCAGTCGGGTTCAGAACTTGGAAGCGCAGGATTTTGAGTCGGATTTAAGAGAGTTAGATTCTGAGGAAGTAGATTCTGAGGAACTGATATCGGAAGATGGCGGGGCAATGGATCTGGAATCAGAGATGATGGATTCAGAAACAGCGGCTTCTGATGAAGAAAATCCTGAATACGCAGCGGCGCCATCCAAAGAGACATTTGTATTTGAGCCGCCAGTTGAGGAGGAGCCGCATAGCAGAGTGGCGCTCAGCGACAATAAGAGCGGACTTGGCATGGGCTGGTATGTGGTTCATACGTACTCAGGTTATGAGAATAAGGTAAAGGCAAATATCGAAAAGGCAATAGAAAACAGACATCTTGAGAATGAGATCCTCGAGGTGAGGGTTCCGCTGCAGGATGTTATGGAGCTCAAAAACGGCGTGGAGAAGACGACACAGAAGAAGATGTTCCCGGGATATGTATTGCTCCACATGGACGCGGACAACAATGATGCGTGGTATGTGGTTCGAAACACGAGGGGCGTTACCGGTTTTGTAGGACCGGGAAGCAAGCCTGTGCCGCTCACGGAGGCAGAGCTCAAAGCACTCGACTTCGGCGTTGATACCACTGTAGAGTTTGCAGAGGGAGATGTGATCAGTGTTACCGCAGGCGTGTGGAAAGACACTGTGGGGACTGTTCAGAAAATTGATGCAGCGAGACAGACGGTCACGATCAACGTTGAGATGTTTGGGCGTGAGACACCTGTCGAGATTAATTTCACAGATGTGAAAAAGATGTGGGATTAAATAGGTTGACAAGGTGATTTAGTTGGTATAAAATAATCATCGGACTTGCGTCCACGTGGGAGGGTTATCCGCCCAGACGACCACAAAACGGTTTTTGGTAAAACCGAGAATAAATTAGGAGGTGCCTAACATGGCAAAGAAAGTAGAAGGATATATTAAATTACAGATTCCTGCCGCAAAAGCAACACCAGCTCCGCCGGTTGGACCTGCTCTTGGACAGCATGGTGTGAACATTGTAGAGTTCACAAAGCAGTTTAATGCAAGAACAGCAGATCAGGAAGGGATGATTATTCCTGTTGTCATCACAGTTTATGCAGACAGAAGCTTCAGCTTCATCACAAAGACTCCGCCAGCAGCAGTCTTATTAAAGAAGGCCTGCAACCTGAAAACAGCTTCGGCAGCACCGAACAAGACAAAGGTTGCAAAGATTTCCAAGGCAAAGATTCAGGAGATCGCTGAGTTAAAGATGCCGGATTTGAATGCGGCAAGCCTTGAGGCTGCTATGAGCATGATCGCAGGTACAGCAAGATCTATGGGTATCACAGTAGAAGATTAAGCGGAGGTAAAGTAGAATGAAACATGGTAAGAAATATAATGAATCCGCGAAGATGATTGATCGCGCAGCATTTTATGAGATAGAGGATGCAGTAGCATTGACAAAGAAGTCCGCTGCTGCAAAGTTTGATGAGACTGTAGAGGTGCATATCAGGACAGGCTGTGACGGACGTCACGCAGACCAGCAGATTCGTGGTGCGGTTGTGCTCCCGAACGGAACAGGTAAGACCGTTAAGGTTTTAGTTTTTGCCAAGGGTGATAAGGTTGCAGAGGCGGAGGCAGCAGGCGCTGACTATGTTGGCGGCGATGAGCTGATTCCTAAGATTCAGAATGATGGATGGTTAGATTTTGATGTTGTAGTTGCTACACCAGACATGATGGGTGTTGTCGGTCGTCTGGGTAAGGTTCTCGGACCTAAGGGCTTGATGCCAAATCCGAAGGCTGGAACGGTAACAATGGATGTCACAAAGGCAATTAATGATATCAAAGCTGGTAAGATTGAGTACAGACTTGACAAGACAAACATCATTCACTGCCCGATTGGAAAGGTTTCTTTCTCTGAGGAGCAGTTGACACAGAATCTGAATTCTCTGTTAGATGCAATTGTGAAGGCAAGACCGTCTACGCTGAAAGGACAGTACTTAAAGAGTATCACACTTGCATCGACAATGGGACCCGGCGTGAAGGTTAGTGTTGCAAAGTTCTAATCAAAGATAGAAGATCTCAAGACCTCGTTTTGAAGAAAAACGGGGTCTTTTCGCAGTTTGATGGCGCATAGTGAGGTGAGTGCTTGGCTGGTAAAAAAACAGGAAAAAGAAAACGCAGGAAAAGTCAATTGCGCGTGTTTGTGGTATCGCTTTTGATTGTATTGTTTGCAGGCAGTGTAGCGATGCTGGCGTACTCTGAGGCGAGGGCGCCAAAGACAACAAAATCACCGCTTGTTATGAATTTTGACAGGCTGGGTCAGACGGAATATACAGACAATGCAGATGATCAGGCACATACAGATAATACAGATGATGCGTACACAGAAGCGGATACACAAGAGCAGACCACGGAGGCAGCAGATGAGATGCTTGCGGAGAATGAACGCCTGTACAACGAGGCAGCCGGGAAAGGAGAAAACGTCTATCTTCTAAACTGTGCGGACAAGGAACGCGTTACATTTGCCTTCGCAGGTGACATTCTGCTGGATGATGCCTATGCGATGATGTTTCGCTATCGCAGCAGAGGGAGTGATATTAACGATACTTTTTCCGCGGTTTTATTGGAACGGATGCGCAGTGCGGATGTGTTTATGCTCAACAATGAGTTTCCGTTTTCGAGAAGAGGAACGCCGACAGAAGGAAAAACTTTTACATTCAGAGCAAATCCTGACAATATAGAATTGTATGCGCAGTTGGGCGTGGATATTGTGTCACTTGCCAATAATCACGCGTATGATTTTGGCAGGGATGCGCTGCTCGACACATTCACAACGCTTGAGACTGCTGGGATACCGTATGTCGGTGCAGGCAGAGATCTCAATGAAGCGAAAAAACCTGTGTATTTCATTGCGAACGGCATGAAAATTGGCATTGTGAGCGCGACACAGATTGAGCGCAATGCTGTGCCTGACACCAAGGAGGCGACCACCACCAGCCCGGGTGTGCTCCGGTGTATGGACCCGTCCGCGCTGCTCGAGGTGATCGCGGAGGCAAAGGCGTCCAGTGATTTTGTGATCCTGTATATTCACTGGGGAACGGAGAGTCAGGAGCAAACCGACTGGCTTCAGGATAAACAGGCGCCAATCTATGCGGAGGCGGGGGTGGACCTCATTATAGGAGACCATCCTCACTGCCTGCAAAAACTGGATGTTGTATCAGGGGTTCCTGTCGTGTACAGTCTGGGCAATTACTGGTTTAACTCCAAGACACAGAATACCTGCCTTGTCGAAGTTGGCATCAATAAGGAGGGAATGGAATATTTTCGCTTTGTTCCGTGTATACAGGAGGATTGCCGTACCAGGCATCTTGAGGGGGCAGAGAAGGATGCCGTGCTTGACTACATGCGCGGATTGTCGCCGAATGTACAGATTGACAATGAAGGCTATGTGACATTTGGGCGATAATATGTATTTTTTAATGTATTTTTATTAATGTATTTTTAATTAATCTATTTTTGATAAAAAATGGTTGACAGCCGGCGCGGTCTGTGCTATGGTAATAAAGGTTGTAAAACCATGCCGAAGACAGTAGGTGCGAAATCAGATAATCCTGGTTTTGCGTAAGGATATCGCCTACCGAGGAGAAGCGTTTTTATGATATGACTTTTACCTCTTGAAGTGTGTTCATGAAGTGTTTTCATGAAGTGTTTTCAGGCATATTTTGAGAGGTTTTTTATATGTCGTAGACTCCTGTCGGCAGGACGTGGCAGGTCCGCGTCCATAAAATCTATAAGGAGGTAAGAAAATGGCAAAGATTGAATTAAAACAGCCTATTGTTGATGAGATTTCAGCTACAATCAAGGATGCAGCCACAGTTGTAATCGTAAAATACAGCGGAATCACAGTTGCACAGGATACACAGCTCCGCAAACAGCTTCGTGAGGCTGGCGTTACGTATAAAGTGTACAAGAATACACTGATGACACGCGCGTTTAAGGGTACAGAGTTTGAAGGTCTGACAGACAGCCTTAAGGGAACCAACGCGATCGCGGTCTGCAAGGATGATGCGACAGCACCGGCTAGAATCCTGAGCAAGTTTGCAAAGACTTGTCCGGCAATCGAGCTGAAAGCAGGCGTGGTAGAGGGTATTGTATACGACGAAAAGGGTATGGCACAGATTGCAAGCATTCCTTCAAGAGAAGAGCTTCTTTCAAAGTTCCTTGGAAGCATCAAATCTCCGATTACAAACTTCGCTCGTGTGCTTAATCAGATTGCAGAGAAGGGTGGTCCGGACGCTTGCGAGCCTGCTCCTAAGACAGAGGAAGCAGCAGCGGAACCCGCAGTTGAGGCGGCAGAGGCGCCTGCGGCTGAGTAGTATATTTGAAAAAAGAAAAAGAATTTATGGAGGGAAACAATCATGGCAAAGTTAACAACAGCAGAATTTATTGAAGCGATTAAAGAGCTTACAGTTTTAGAGTTAAATGATTTGGTAAAAGCTTGTGAGGAAGAGTTCGGCGTATCTGCGGCAGCAGGTGCAGTCGTAATGGCAGCAGGTGACAGTGCAGGTGCACAGCAGGAGGAGAAGGACGAGTTTGACGTAGAGCTTACAGAAGTAGGTCCAAACAAGGTTAAGGTAATCAAGGTTGTTCGTGAGGCAACTGGTCTTGGCTTGAAGGAAGCAAAGGACCTGGTTGATAACGCTCCGAAGGTACTGAAAGAGGCAGCATCTAAGGCTGAGGCTGAGGAAATTAAGACAAAACTTGAAGCAGAAGGCGCAAAGGTTACATTAAAGTAATTTTGACCATCTGGTTGCTACAGGTCGGGAGACAATCCCGACCTTTTGGTTTTTTTTGAATTTTTCATTGACTTCAAAAAGGACTTGTGGTAGTATGTAGGGTGCACTATTGTGGAAAATTGTAACCATAAATATAGAAGTTGTTACAATTATTATATGGATAGATGTATTAAATAAGAACGGGGTGAAATGTCATGGAAAAGAACAGAATACGTCCAGTAGTCTCAGGTAAGACAATGCGTATGAGTTATCAGAGACAAGAAGAGGTTCTGGAAATGCCGAATCTGATCGAAGTCCAAAAAGATTCCTACAGATGGTTTCTCGAGGAAGGGTTTCGGGAAGCGTTAGCGGATATCTCTCCAATCACGGACTACAGCGGACGTCTAAGTCTGGAATTCGTAGACTACGTTTTGGCAGAGGACGAAATCAAGCATACAATCGAAGAATGCAAGGAGAGAGACTTAACGTATGAGGCTCCTGTAAAGATCAAGGTTCGTCTTCATAATAAAGAAAAAGAAGAAATTACTGAACATGAGATTTTTATGGGTAATTTCCCGCTGATGACAGAGACAGGTACTTTCGTGATCAATGGTGCAGAGCGTGTTATTGTCAGCCAGTTGGTGCGCTCACCGGGAATTTACTATGGCATTGCACATGACAAGATTGGTAAGAGGTTGTTCTCTTGTACAGTGATTCCCAATCGTGGTGCATGGCTTGAATACGAGACTGATTCCAATGATGTTTTCTACGTTCGTGTTGATAGAACAAGAAAGGTGCCAATCACAGTGCTGGTCCGTGCATTGGGAGTGGGTACCAACGATGAGATCCTTGAATTGTTTGGCGATGAGCCAAAGATTCTTGCGAGCTTTACCAAAGATACAGCCGACAATTACCAGGAGGGCTTGAAGGAACTCTACAGCAAGATTCGACCAGGGGAGCCGTTTAGCCTGGACAGCGCGGAGAACCTTGTGACAGCAATGTTTTTTGATCCGAGGAGATATGATCTTGCCAAGGTCGGCAGATACAAATTTAATAAAAAACTCGCTCTCAAAAACAGAATCCGAAACCAGATTCTTGCGGAGGATGTTGTGGATCCGTTCAGCGGGGAGATTCTGGGGCAAAAGGGCGAAAAGGTGACAGCGGAGATGGCAGACAGTATCCAGAATGCGGCGGTTCCATTTGTCTGGATTCAGACAGAGGAACGGCTTGTCAAGGTACTCTCCAATATGATGGTTGATATCACGAATTTTGTGGACTGTGAACCGAGGAGTCTCGGCGTCACAGAACAGGTGTATTTCCCGGTACTTCGACAGATTCTTGAGGAGTATGCAGAGAACCCGGAGGAGCTGGCAGATGCAATCACCAGAAATGTACATGAGCTGATACCAAAACATATTACAAAAGAAGATATACTGGCTTCGATCAATTACAACATGCATCTTGAGTATGGTCTCGGAAACAGTGATGATATTGATCATCTGGGAAACAGACGTATCAGGGCAGTCGGAGAGCTGCTGCAGAATCAGTATCGTATTGGTCTTTCGAGAATGGAGCGTGTTGTGCGTGAGCGCATGACGACACACGACTCGGATGACGTGTCACCGCAGGCGCTGATCAATATCAAACCTGTACAGGCTGCCATCAAAGAGTTCTTTGGTTCCTCACAGTTGTCACAGTTCATGGACCAGAACAATCCGCTCGGTGAGCTGACACACAAGAGACGTCTCTCGGCGTTGGGACCGGGTGGTCTTTCCAGAGACCGTGCTGGATTTGAGGTTCGAGACGTACACTATTCGCACTATGGCAGGATGTGTCCGATCGAGACGCCTGAGGGACCTAATATCGGTTTGATTAACTCGCTTGCATCTTACGCGAGAATCAATGAATACGGTTTTATCGAGGCGCCGTATCGAAAAATTGACAAGACAGATCCCAAAAATCCGCGCGTCACAAACGAAGTGGTCTACATGACGGCTGACGAGGAGGATAATTATCACGTAGCGCAGGCGAATGAGCAGCTTGACGAGAATGGTTTTTTTGTGCGGAACTCTGTTTCGGGTCGTTATCTTGATGAGACACAGGAGTATCCTAAGGCAATGTTTGACTATATGGACGTGTCGCCCAAGATGGTATTTTCTGTCGCGACTGCGCTGATTCCCTTTCTGCAGAACGATGATGCGAACCGTGCGCTGATGGGATCGAACATGCAGCGTCAGGCAGTGCCGCTCCTGTTTACAGAGGCGCCTGTCGTTGGGACAGGTATCGAGGTGAAAGCGGCTGTGGATTCTGGTGTGTGTGTGGTGGCTAAAAAGGCAGGAACCATCACTTATGTGTCATCAAAAATGATCCGCATCACGTATGACGACGGTGAGAAGGCAGAGTTTAAGCTGCATAAGTTTGAGCGCAGCAACCAGTCAAACTGCTATAACCAGAAACCGATTGTGTTTAAGGGAGATCATGTGGAGGCTGGGCAGGTGATTGCCGATGGCGCGTCCACCAGCGGCGGAGAGCTTGGACTTGGCAAGAATCCGCTCATTGGTTTCATGACATGGGAAGGGTACAATTACGAGGATGCAGTACTTTTAAGTGAGCGTTTGGTCATGGAGGATGTGTACACCTCTATTCATATAGAAGAGTATGAGACGGATGCGCGGGATACCAAACTCGGACCGGAGGAAATCACCAGAGACGTGCCGGGTGTTGGTGATGACGCGCTCAAAGATCTTGACGACAGAGGTATCATCAGGATTGGCGCGGAGGTTCGTGCAGGAGATATCCTTGTCGGAAAAGTTACACCGAAGGGCGAGACAGAACTGACGGCTGAGGAGCGTCTGCTGAGAGCGATCTTTGGCGAGAAGGCGAGAGAGGTGCGTGATACTTCATTGAAAGTACCACACGGCGAATATGGCGTTGTCGTTGATGCGAAGGTATTCTCAAGAGCGAATGGGGACACGGAGCTTGCGCCCGGTGTTAACCAGACGGTGCGCATCTATATCGCACAGAAGAGAAAGATTTCTGTTGGAGACAAGATGGCGGGACGTCATGGAAACAAGGGTGTCGTGTCGCGTGTGCTTCCGGTTGAGGATATGCCATATCTTCCTAATGGACGCCCCCTTGATATTGTGTTAAACCCACTGGGTGTGCCTTCCCGTATGAATATTGGACAGGTGCTTGAGATTCATCTCTCCCTGGCGGCAAAAGCGCTTGGATTTAACGTGTCCACACCGGTATTTGACGGTGCGAACGAGTCGGATATCATGGATACGCTGGATTTGGCAAATGACTATGTCAATCTTGAGTGGGAGGAGTTTGAGGCAAAGCATAAAGCGGAACTTCTGCCAGAGGTAATGGATTATCTGTATGAGAACAGGGCACACAGAAAACTCTGGAAAGGGGTGCCGATTTCAAGAGATGGCAAGGTAAGGCTTCGTGACGGCAGAACAGGTGAATATTTTGACAGTCCGGTCACAATTGGGCACATGCATTACCTTAAGCTTCACCATCTGGTAGATGATAAGATCCATGCGCGTTCGACAGGACCATATGGTATGGTAACACAGCAGCCGCTAGGCGGTAAGGCACAGTTTGGCGGGCAGCGCTTCGGAGAGATGGAGGTGTGGGCGCTTGAGGCATATGGTGCGTCACACACATTGCAGGAGATTCTGACGGTCAAATCCGATGATGTGGTTGGACGAGTAAAGACGTATGAGGCGATCATCAAAGGCGAAAATATTCCTGAACCGGGTATTCCAGAGTCCTTCAAGGTATTGCTTAAGGAGCTTCAGTCACTCGGGCTGGATGTGAAAGTATACGACGAAAATCAAAATGAAGTAGAACTCAAGGAGTCTGTTGATTACACGGAGACAGATTTCCGTGTGGAGATGGAAGGTGACAATAAATTCGACAACAGGGAAGGTCTCGAGGGCTATCAGCAGAAGGAATTTGATGCTGAGAGCGGAGATTTAGTGGATGCCGAAGATGATTTTGAAGAAGATGATTTTTCGGATGATGATTATGATGACGATGATGATAGCTTTGATGATGATTTCTAAAATCTGGAAGGAGTGCCAAAATGTCTGAGAATAAAAATGAACAGAGCCAGTCAATCTCTTTTGATGCGATCAAAATAGGTCTGGCTTCTCCTGAGAAAATCAGAGAATGGTCAAAAGGCGAGGTAACAAAACCGGAAACCATCAACTACAGGACACTGAAACCTGAGCGCGATGGTCTGTACTGCGAAAAGATATTTGGACCCAGTAAGGACTGGGAGTGCCATTGCGGAAAATATAAGAAAATCCGTTATAAAGGTGTGATCTGTGACCGCTGCGGTGTGGAAGTCACAAAGTCGAGTGTGCGCAGGGAGCGTATGGGACATATTGAGCTTGCAGCGCCGGTTTCGCATATCTGGTACTTTAAGGGGATTCCGAGCCGTATGGGACTGATTCTGGACCTGACGCCGCGCGTGCTTGAAAAGGTATTGTACTTTGCATCTTATATTGTGCTTGACCCGAGAGAGACAACACTGGATTATAAGCAGGTATTGTCCGAGAAAGAGTACCAGGACAATGTTGAAAAATGGGGAAAGAGTGCATTCCGCGTGGGAATGGGGGCAGAGGCAATCAAGGAACTTCTCGAGGCAATTGACTTGGAGAAAGATTGTGAGGAACTTTCTGCAGAGCTCAAGAACGAGAGTACGAAGGGACAGAAGCGTGCCAAGATAGTCAAGAGGCTTGAGGTTGTAGAGTCTTTCCGGGCATCGGGAAACCGCCCTGAGTGGATGATTATGGATGCGATTCCGGTGCTTCCGCCAGATTTAAGACCAATGGTTCAGTTGGACGGCGGGCGGTTCGCAACATCGGATTTGAATGACTTGTACCGTAGAATTATCAATAGAAATAACCGTCTGAAAAGATTGCTTGAACTGGGGGCGCCTGATATCATTGTGCGCAATGAGAAGAGAATGCTTCAGGAAGCAGTGGATGCGCTGATCGATAACGGCAGGCGCGGTCGTCCTGTGACGGGACCCGGAAACAGGGCGCTCAAGTCTCTGTCTGACATGCTCAAGGGCAAGGGCGGACGATTCCGCCAGAACCTGCTCGGAAAACGTGTGGATTATTCTGGACGTTCAGTTATCGTCGTGGGACCTGAGTTAAAGATATATCAGTGTGGTCTGCCAAAGGAGATGGCAATCGAGCTTTTCAAGCCGTTTGTGATGAAGGAGCTTGTGTCAAGGCAGATTTCACAGAACATCAAGCATGCAAAGAAGCTGGTGGAGAAGCTGGATCAGTCCGTGTGGGATGTTCTTGAGGAGGTTATCAAAGAGCATCCTGTGATGCTCAACCGCGCACCGACACTGCACCGACTTGGGATTCAGGCGTTTGAACCAATCTTGGTAGAGGGTAAGGCAATCAAGCTTCATCCGCTGGTATGTACTGCGTTCAACGCGGATTTTGACGGCGATCAAATGGCGGTGCATCTTCCGTTATCTGTGGAGGCACAGGCGGAGTGCCGTTTCCTGCTCCTCTCGCCGAACAATCTGTTAAAGCCTTCGGACGGCGGTCCGGTTGCCGTTCCGTCGCAGGATATGGTGCTTGGCATCTACTATCTGACACAGGAGAGACCAGGGGCGCTTGGTGAGGGCAAGTATTTTAAGAATATCAATGAGGCGATTCTTGCCTATGAGAACAAGGCGTGCACGCTGCACTCAAGAATCAAGGTGCGCGTTTCCAAGACAATGCCGGACGGTGAAGTGCTCACGGGGACGGTGGAATCGACGCTGGGACGCTTTATCTTCAATGAAATTCTTCCTCAGGATCTGGAATTTGTGGACAGAAGCAAGGAAGAAAACAAGCTGCTTCCGGAGGTGGACTTCCATGTGGGCAAGAAGGGCTTAAAGCAGATTTTGGAGAAGGTTATCAACATCCATGGTGCGACAAAGACCGCAGAGGTGCTCGACAGCATCAAAGCGATGGGGTATAAATATTCTACACGGGCTGCTATGACAGTTTCCATCTCTGATATGACGGTGCCTGCAGAGAAAACGCAGATGCTTGAGGAGGCACAAAAGACCGTTGATCGTATCACGATGAATTTCAGGCGTGGTCTGATGACGGACGAGGAGCGCTACAAGGCAGTTGTAGAGACTTGGAAAGAGACGGATGACGCGCTGACAGACAAGTTGATCGGCGGTCTTGACAAGTACAACAACATCTTTATGATGGCGGATTCCGGTGCGCGTGGTTCCAATCAGCAGATTAAGCAGTTAGCAGGTATGCGTGGATTGATGGCGGATACGACAGGACGGACAATCGAGCTGCCGATCAAGTCAAATTTCCGAGAGGGACTTGACGTACTGGAGTACTTTATGTCTGCGCACGGCGCACGAAAAGGTATGTCCGATACTGCGCTCCGTACAGCGGACTCTGGATATCTGACACGACGAATGGTCGATGTATGTCAGGAGTTGATTATTCGTGAAGTGGACTGCTGTGAAGGCAAGGATGTCATTCCTGGTATGGAAGTGGCTGCATTCATGGATGGCAAGGAGACCATCGAGGGATTAAAAGACAGAATCACAGGCAGATATTCCTGTGAGGACATTAAGGATCGGGACGGCAATATTCTGGTGAAGAAGAACCATATGATTACGCCGAGCAGGGCAGCCAGAATTATGAGCAAGGGTGTCAATGAGAAGGGTGAGCCGATCGAAAAGGTAAAGATTCGAAATATTCTCTGCTGTAAGTCGCATATTGGTATCTGCGCAAAATGTTATGGTGCAAATATGGCGACAGGCGAAGCGGTTCAGATCGGTGAGGCAGTCGGCATTATCGCTGCGCAGTCGATTGGCGAGCCAGGTACGCAGCTTACGATGAGAACCTTCCACAGCGGCGGCGTTGCCGGTGATGATATCACCCAGGGTCTTCCGCGTGTCGAGGAGCTTTTCGAGGCAAGAAAGCCAAAGGGTCTTGCAATTATCGCAGAGTTTGGCGGTACTGCGACCATCAAGGATACCAAGAAAAAACGTGAGATTATTGTGTCTGACGGTGTGAATGAGAAAACTTATCTGATTCCATATGGATCCCGCATCAAGATAGCGGACGGCGCAGAACTTGAGGCTGGCGACGAGCTGACAGAGGGAAGTATCAACCCGCATGACCTTTTGGAAATCAAGAAGATTGATGCAGTTCAGAATTATCTCTTGAGAGAGGTTCAAAGAGTTTATCGTCTGCAGGGTGTAGATATCGCAGATAAGCATATTGAAGTCATCGTGCGCCAGATGCTAAAGAAGAAGCGCATTGAGACAAGCGGTGATACAGAATTTCTGCCGGGTACGCTGGTCGATGGCATTGAGCTTGATGATATCAATGAGCAGTTGATTGCAGAAGGTAAACAGCCTGCAGAGTACAAAGACGTGATTCTGGGTATCACAAAGGCAGCGCTTGCCACGAGCTCTTTCCTGTCCGCAGCGTCCTTCCAGGAGACCACAAAGGTACTTACGGAGGCGGCGATCAAAGGTAAGGTTGACCCGCTGATTGGTCTGAAAGAGAACGTCATCATTGGTAAGCTGATACCGGCTGGTACTGGTTTGAGGCGGTACAGAAATGTGAAGGTCAATAGGGATGTGGAACTGGATACTACAATTGATTTTGAGGACGAGTTGGATTTTGGCTAGGACGAGGAAGAGGACCC
>CAMWJQ010000010.1 GCA_947174615.1 uncultured Lachnospiraceae bacterium | reverse complement strand
TATAAGATACATTATCTTAGTCAATATATACAAAATAAATATTTTCTGCTGACACAAATATCAACAATTTACCTAAAACTTTTGGAAAGACTTAATTTAATCTATACCGTTTTTCATTGCAGCGCCAAATACATTATGTTAAAATAATTCTATCATGTATGATAGCAGCTCTTTGTTCTACCAACACACCAGAAAGGAAGGATACACAAATGCCAGATTTGCCTAATATTCCATGCAGCTACAAAGAAGGCGTGTACGGCGTCAGCGATTTCGACGAGAATACGGACGCTGCCGGCGACTATGCCCTCTCTTTGGACTACGACACACAGTATCAAATACTCTCTTATGTCATTCCTGTCGGGAAGGACGAAACGCGCGAGATGACGCTGTACAGCGTCCCGGAGGACGATCTCCTCCAGACGCTGCGCGCCGTCTATGACAAGGACGGAACACTCCAGAGCGTCACTGCCACGCTAAACGGTCACGAAACACTTTTGTACATCCACTATGAAAACGCGGAGCACGCCAGACATGAAATCCAGAAATTTGCCATCCAGAATGCCGACGCCATCACGGAACAGATCAAACAATGCACAGATCTTGTGGCAAGGCTTTTCATCGAGTACTATTCTGACGGGGACTGCATGGATTACCATGCAAAGATTGGCACTGCTGCGCAGATGGAAGCTTTGAAACAGAAATATCCGCGTGATAACGATGTGCTGGACAACGCCGGCGACTATCCCTCTGATAACATTGAGGGCGATAATGAGCGGCTGATCACCATGGTGCGCTGCGCTGAGGATTATCCCACAGAGACTTTCCTGTACATGGTAGACCTCATGTCAAAGCATATCGAGGAGCACGCATTGGCAGCGCTGAATAAGACCGAGGATTTTAAATATATCTGTGCAGAATATGACTAAGGAGAATCGTTATGAATGTTCTAAAAAAATTTGAAAACAACTATGAGTCCGCCATAACAGAACTGCTGGTTCTGACCAATGAGCGCGTCAGCGGCGGCTATAAAGAACGGGGAATGATCGTCCCGTCCTTGAAATTTATCGCCTATGTCAATCTACAGACGGGTGAGTTTTCTCAGGAAAGAGGCGTGCTCCAGTGGATGATTCCCGATGATAACAGCCGGACAGGGTGGGGGTTTGACTTCGAGCAGTTTCAGATTTACCGCATCCGTGCAAGGAAACACAAGCAGACAAAAGGCTCCTATCTGCTTCTTGAAATTCTCGAGGAAAACGTCTCCGACCCGCAGCTTAATCCGATCAAAGAACATGTGTCAACACCTGTGACGATCGAGGACAGCGCACTGGGAACCTTTTTGCTCGAACGCGAATATTCATGGTTTGAGGGCACAGCGGACTGGCTTGGTACAGAATGCCATGTTTACCTGATTACCGACGAGGAGGACGGCGAGACCGCTGAGAAAGCCTATGCACATTTTCAGACATTGTACCAGGACAGAGATGCATGGGATGACAAATTCCGCCAGTTTTCTGCCGATTCGCTTCTGGAACTTGCAAACGACTGGTATGATCCAGATAATTATGACGAGAACCTTGACGACGAACTTGATAATAACGATGAGGACCTTGACGACGAAATGCCCATTAAGAGAGACGAATTCATCCGCAGGATGTCCATCGAAAGCATTGAGATTGATGACGAGGGCGACATGACCGTGTACTATAATGCCGATGAGATGTTTACAGACCATGCGATTGTCATTTATGCAGAGATTCGCGGCAAGATTTCGAGTGCGGATATTATAGGGTAGCTGCACACGGGTGATACGTAAAGCAGAAAAGCATCGAAACCTTCCGGTTTGATGCTTTTTTTCACCTTTCCGGTTAAATCTTCCCCTGTCAGTTCCGTGCTGTCATCCCTGCAAAGACTCTTTGCTGGAAGGGCGCTGACTTTTGCCCTGCTGACCAGCCCTGTGACAACTCTGGGAACGGAAGCGTCTGATTGAAACAGTTTGGATTGTTAGTTCCACTTACACTCAATGTTGAGAATAGAAACAGGCATTCCAATAAACTGAACATCAAACTTCAAACTCGGCTCTACTTTCGTACTTGCATTATGAATACGGAAACTTAACTGCCATCCATTATCCAAGTACATTTCAACAGTATTATTGCTCCCTCCCTTAAATTTAATCGCAATAAGTTCCGTTGGAAGTTCAACAATCGGAACACTGATTGTTGATGCCTTAGTTTTACTTGGTTTATTCAAAGTGTCGTGCATATTGAATGTATGAATTAAGGTCATTCGCTTCTTATCATGACTCACAACTTTGTAATAATCACTTGTCCCGATAAGATATTCGACCATCTTCTCCGGCATGGAACCATCTGCTTTATATGCACGATTTATTTCGTCCATAAAAGCTTTGAGTAAAGGAATATAAACTCCATCTTCCTTGTCGGAAAGTTCAGACCATTTCTTCCCTTTGTTTTTTTCAACTTTAAGCCTATCAAAGATGGGTTTCACATCTGCCCAATACTGTTCAGTGCAAGGAATACCAAACCATTCTTTGCCAAAATCCAACCCATGACTAAGACGGCTGTGTTTAACAGCTTCATGGTTGTGTTTTATGCTCAAACCAACTTCCCATTCGATGTTCGTGCGTTTAATAACAATATCTCGTACATCTCCACGAGTACCGGCATCGTCTTTTTGAAACGCTAAAAGTAACTCGCCTCCATCATCTTCGCTCATTCGAGGTTCAAGTTCAAGAATTGTATCAACAGCAGAATTAGCAGAAATCTTAAATAATTCCTGCATATCACTATCCATAACGGTCCATGCCCTTCTATTCGCCTCCAAACTGGAATTATCAACAATTCGAGTTCTTCTGATTTTAGATAATGCCCTATATAAAGTGTTTATCCACGCATACTCGTATGCTCGGCCTTGGTCATTACTGTTTGTACTCATTTCTTTTTTACCTCCATATTTTTTAGACACATCAATACCAACTACCTTATCCCCCTCTCCTTGTAAGAACATCCTAATTGCGGTTGCGATTTCATATGCAAGATTAACCGGAACGGCATTTCCTATCATTTTATATGCGTTGTTCGTTTTCTTATAGATGAACTGAAAATCATCGGGAAAACCTTGAACTCTGGCGACCTCTCTGATCGTCATTCTGCGATAAAGATGTTCGCTTCCTGCAGCAAAACGGCAGTCGTTTTTGTCAAACCTTACCATCTTTGGAGCCTGAGGATGCAGCTGACACTGACGACCAGACGCCTGTACCGTAAAAGCCTGGTCATCCCAGCCTTTCACTCTGTTACGACTCATAAAGATCGGGGAATATGCCCCAGTGAAATACTCATTGTTGTTAATTGCTTCTGGGTTATGATAGTTCTTATCTCCAGCAGGGACAGCCGTTTCCTGCAGATCCCAGATCGTATCTCTAAGGGTAATTTTCTTATCATCATCATCGGTTGAACCTTTTGGAAACACAAAGCTGACTCCTAAATCTTTTCTGAATCCAATAAAAAAAACTCTCTTTCGTTCTTCTGCAACGCCATAGTCCTTTGCATTAACCATTGTAAGAGAAACATCATATCCTGCTTCTTCAAATAATCCGATAATATTTTGAACAGCTTCACTGTGTCTATTGGCAAGCATACCGCTAACATTTTCAGCTAAGAAGAATTTCGGTCTGAACTCTTTCAAAATTCGTATGTAATCATAGAACAACTGACCTCTTGCGTCTTCGATCCCTTTTAAAGAACCGGCTTCCGACCATGACTGACAAGGCGGTCCACCGATAATACCATCAACCTCGCCAGAGATATAAGGGGTAATATCTTCTCTTGTAATCTGTCTCACATCGCCCTCAACAAGATGTGTATTGGGATGATTTACTTTGAAAGTTTCAAAAATGGCAGGATCAAATTCATTCGCAACAGGAATATGAAAACCAGCTCTCTCAAAACCTAAGTCCAATCCGCCGCAGCCGCTGAACAAACTGATTACATTCATTCTCTATACCTCATTTTACTTAATTCTCACGTCTTCACAACTTTATAAATGATATCCTTGCAGCGATGTTGATTCGATTGACCAGCGGGTGCATAAACATCAATAAAATAAACAGAAAAATATTTATAAAGTCTGCCATTTACGTTGTCTTCATTGTATCATAAAAGTTATAAAGCGGTGTTAAATATTATACTATAAAGTATAGATATGTCAATATCAAAACGGTACGCAAGAGCTGACTATATTCCGGCGGGTATTCGCCGGAGTTATCGCAGGCGTCCTCTAACAACTCAAACTATATGACTGAACAACGTAACGAAGAGTCTTACAGGAATCGAATAATATTTGATTCCTGTAAGACTCCTCTTGTTTTGGGGTCTGGAAACTAAAAATAGTTGTTTCCAAGCCCCCCTTTTCCTGTTCAATTCTATATTTTTTATTTCAGCTTCGCAACATCGATACGCGTGAGTGAACGCATCAGCGCTGCCTCCGCTCTTGCGACATCTATATTGCTGCCGCGCTCCGCGAGTCTTCCCTCCGCCCGCTGCTTCGCAGCGTTGGCGCGTGTCTCGTCAATCTCGCCGGGCCACTCAATTATCTCCGCAAGAATTGTAATCTCCTGTGGCAGTATCTGAACGAATCCGGCATGAAGTGCTGCATTTCTCACTGTATCACCCTGTGTAATCGCAAGAATACCAGGTTTTACGATAACCGTGAGCGGCGCATGACCAGCGTAGACACCGATCTCGCCCTCTGTCGTATTGAACTCCACCATATCCGCTTCTTCATTAAAAAATTCGCGGTCCGGCGTCACAATTGTAAGCTTGAACTTCTCTGCCATAGCAGCACCTCCTACCTCGCTCTTGCCACTACGTCATCAATTGTTCCAGCGTTCAGGAAGTGTCCCTCTGGGATATCATCATGCTTTCCTTCCATGATTTCCTTAAAGCCCCTGATCGTCTCTGTGATCGGTACATATTTACCCGGCATACCTGTAAACTGCTCCGCTACGTGGAATGGCTGCGACAGGAATCGCTGAATCTTTCTCGCACGGTTTACAGTGATCTTGTCCTCCTCTGACAATTCATCCATACCGAGGATTGCGATGATATCCTGCAGTTCCTTATACTTCTGGAGAACCTGCTGCACGCCGCGCGCAACCTCGTAATGCTCCTGACCTACGATACGCGGGTCAAGGATTCTCGATGTGGACTCCAACGGATCTACTGCCGGATAAATACCGAGCTCCACGATGGAACGCGAGAGAACGGTTGTTGCATCCAAATGTGCAAAGGTTGTCGCAGGCGCGGGGTCGGTCAAGTCGTCCGCCGGCACGTAAACTGCCTGTACGGAGGTGATGGAACCATTTTTTGTGGAAGTGATACGCTCCTGCAAAGCGCCCATCTCAGTCTGCAGCGTCGGCTGATAACCCACGGCTGAGGGCACACGTCCAAGCAGCGCGGAAACCTCCGAACCAGCCTGTGTAAATCGGAAAATATTATCAATGAAGAGAAGCACGTCCTTTCCGCCCTTGTCACGGAAATACTCAGCCATTGTAAGACCTGTAAGTCCCACTCTCATTCTGGCTCCGGGCGGCTCATTCATCTGACCAAATACCATGGCGGTCTTGCTGATAACGCCGGACTCCGTCATTTCGTTGTAAAGGTCGTTCCCCTCTCTGGTACGCTCGCCTACGCCTGTAAATACCGAATATCCATCATGCTCATTCGCAATGTTTGTGATGAGCTCCTGAATCAATACGGTCTTACCAACACCAGCACCGCCAAACAGACCGATCTTGCCGCCTCTCTGATACGGGCAGAGCAGGTCAACGACCTTGATGCCTGTCTCAAGCATTTCTGTTGATGTCGCCTGCTCCTCAAACGAAGGCGCAGGTCTGTGAATCGGCTCAAATCCCTGTGCCTTTGGCGCAGGTTTGTTATCTATCGGTTCGCCAAGTACGTTGAACATACGTCCAAGCGTACTCTCACCAACGGGTACTGTGATCGGCGCACCTGTCGAAACAGCGTCCATCCCTCTCACAAGTCCGTCCGTTGGTCCCATGGCGATACATCTCACTGTATCATCACCCAGATGCTGTGCAACCTCGATTGTCAGCTCTGTACCGTCGCTTCTTGTGATCTTAACAGCATCGTTCAGCTCCGGAAGCTGTCCCTCGCTGAACTTCACATCAAGAACCGCACCGATAATCTGGGTAACTTTACCAATTATCTTATCTGCCATCTCTTTGTTTCCTCTCTATCATATTCTGTTTATTTGTGCTAAGAACACCTGCTCTCGGCGTTCTTTTTAAACGAAACTTAGAAATTCTTAGGTTGTGTATGTTACAACCTTAGAATTTCTTTTCGTTTTTATGATATAGCCTGAGCACCCGCGATAATCTCTGTCAGCTCCTGCGTGATTGCGCTCTGACGCGCCCTGTTATAGAGCAGAGACAGACTGGATATAATCTCGTCCGCATTGTTGGTCGCGTTGTCCATCGCCTGCATTCTGGCGCCATTCTCACTCGCTACAGCCTCGATCATCGCACCATATATCAGACTTGTAATATACTTTGGAATGATCAGATCAATCGCTTCCTCCGTCTCAGGCTCAAAGTCAAGCACAGCTTTGTCATCATCACTGCGCTCATCCTCAATCTTGATCGGAAGGAGCTTGAGCCTCGTCGGTATATGTGTCACCGTATTTTTGAACCCTGTGTAAACGATATAGATCTCGCCCACCCTGCCGGTCGCAAAATCATCTAACACCTGCTTGCTGATCTGCATCGCATCCGCATAGATCGGCTCGTCGATCGCGGAAGAATAATCCTCACCCATCTCATAACCAAGCCTTGTAAAAGTATCTCTTCCCTTCGTTCCAATCGGATAGATGATCAAATCATCCTTATTCCAGTCGTTGTCCTTCACTAACTTGATGATGTTGGAGTTGTAACCGCCTGCAAGTCCCCTGTTGCCTGTGATCACGATCACCGCTTTCTTCGGAGAGTTGTTTGCTTTCAGGAACGGGTGATTGATATCTCCAGCTTTGGAAAGCATGGAAACCACCGTCTCATACATGCAGTTAAAATATGTCTTGGATTTCTCTGCACGCCCCTTCGCCCTTTGCAGTTTAACGGTGGAAACAAGCTTCATGGCCTTTGTAATCTGCTGTGTACTCTGTACAGAGCCTTTACGTCTCTTTATGTCTCTCATTGAGGCCATAAATATTCAGTCCCCCCTTCTTTATTTGAAGCGTCCTTTAAACTCTTCAATCGCTGCTACAAGCGTCTTTTCAGTTTCGTCAGAAATTACCTGTGTTTCCTTAATCGCCTTTGGAACCTGCGGATACTTCGTGTCGAGGAATTCAAAGAGCTCTGCCTCAAATCTGGTGATATCGGCTACAGGTACATCGAGCAGATATTTTCTCGTTGCCACGAACAAGATGATAACCTGATACTCGACCGCCATCGGCTTGTACTGCGGCTGTTTTAAAATTTCCTTGATTCTCGCACCCTGATCAAGTCTCTCCTTGGTATCAGCATCAAGATCCGAACCAAACTGTGCAAACGATGCAAGTTCTCTGTACTGAGCAAGCTCTGTACGGATAGGTCCTGCAATCTTTTTCATCGCCTTGATCTGAGCGGAACCACCTACTCGTGATACGGACAGACCTGCGTTGACGGCTGGTCTGAAACCGGAGTTAAACATCTCTGTCTCAAGATAAATCTGACCGTCGGTAATCGAAATTACGTTTGTCGGAATATACGCAGAAACGTCACCCGCCTGTGTCTCTATAATCGGAAGCGCTGTAATCGAACCTCCGCCATACTCATCACTCATACGGCATGCGCGCTCAAGAAGTCTTGAGTGCAGATAGAATACGTCGCCGGGGAACGCCTCACGTCCGGGCGGACGTTTCAGGAGCAGGGAGAGTGTACGGTATGCTACCGCATGCTTACTCAGATCATCATAGATAATGAGTACATCCTCGCCGTTCTCCATCCACTCCTCTCCAATCGCACAGCCTGAATACGGCGCGATATATTGTAATGGAGCAAGCTCACTTGCCGTAGCCGCTACGATTGTCGTGTAAGACATCGCGCCGAACTCCTCCAGCGTCTTTACAATGCTTGCAACGGTAGAAGCTTTTTGACCGATTGCAACATAGATACATTTCATGTTCTGACCCTTCTGGTTGATGATCGTATCAATGGCAATCGCAGTCTTACCGGTCTGTCTGTCACCGATAATCAGCTCACGCTGTCCTCTGCCAATCGGAACCATGGCATCAATCGCCTTGATACCTGTCTGCATCGGCGTATCAACGGATTTTCTGGTGATAACACCAGATGCCACTCTCTCAATCTGACGATATTTGGTTGTCGCGATCGGACCTTTGCCGTCAATCGGCTGACCAAGCGCGTTGACAACGCGCCCCAGCATAGCATCCCCTACAGGAACCTCCACCACGCGGTTTGTCGTCTTTACGGTATCACCCTCGTTAATGTTTCTTGAACTTCCAAGCAATACGGCGCCTACGTTGTCCTCCTCAAGGTTCATGACCATGCCGTAAACCTCGCCGGGGAACTCCAAAAGCTCACCCTGCATTGCCTTCTCCAGTCCATGTACACGTGCGATACCATCTGCCACCTGAATGACTGTACCAACTTCTGATACTTCCAAATCAGAGGCATATCTCTTGATCTGATCCTTAATCACAGAACTTATCTCTTCTGGTCTTAAATTCATATGGATCTGCACCTTTCTATTTTATTTTTGGAAACATAGCGATTCCATTATAATTGGATGGCGAGCAGCTCGCGCTGAAGTTTATCCAATTTTGTCCGAATACTGCTGTCCACAACCCTGTCACCCATCTTGATGACCATGCCGCCGATCAAGTCTTTATCCACATCATAGATACACTCAATCGTCTTGTAGCGGGTGGTAGCGAGCAGCCGGCTCTCAATATCCTGCTTTTCCTGCTCATTTATCGCTATAGCTGTTGTGACATAAGCCGTTCCGATATTGTTGTACTCCTTGATGGAAGAAATCACTTCACCAAGAATTCCCTCGATCTCTGTGTAACGGTCCTTCTCGACGATAGTCACCAGAAATCCCAGCATTTCCTTGCTGAGCTTCTCCTGAAACACGTTCTTTACCACCTCAAGTTTGTCCTCTTTCTGAATCTTAGGATGGTTCATGAACTGTCCAAACTCCGCATTGGTGCAGAGTACCTCAAGAAGCGCCACAGCTTCCTCCAAAAAGGCTGTGGTCTTTCCCTCCTCGACGGCAAGTTCAAACAACGCCTGCGCATACGTTTTGGAAACTAGCTTAGCCATGTGCTATCACCTATTTCTTTCAATGTCTTATCAATGAGTTCATGCTGGGCATTTGTGTCGATATTGGCTTGTACGATCTGAGCTGCCATCACGGAAGCTACCGCGATCATCTCGCGCTTTACTTCATCTGCAAGCTTCTTTTTCTCAAGCTCTGCCTCTTTTCTGGCTGTCTCTAAGATCCTGGCAGCCTCCTGCTTGGCTTCCGCGACAATCTTTGCCTCATTCTCCATGCCGCGCTTGCGCGCATCCGCCAGAATTGCCTCTGCCTCTTTGCCTGCCTGATTCAGCTTCTCTTCGTAGAGGGCGCGCGTCTCCGCCGCTGATTTCTGGTCTGATGCAGCCTGGTCAAGTTCTCCCTTGATCTTCTCCTTCCTGTCATTGAGCAGCTTTCTCACTGGATTGAATAAGAAGTGCGACGCTACAAGAAACAGGACGAACATTGCGATGATCATGAGCACCGTGTCTGCCAGAAGCTGAAAGTCTAAGTCAAATAACCGGCTCAATCCCTCTGTCTCGGTAGCAAGTATCATACCTTGTACCTCCTTCATTCTATTTAGTTGAATTTCTCATCATTTTTATGGTACTAAAGGTTTTACGAACAGTAACAGCATGGCAACGAGCAGACCATAGAGACCTGTTGTCTCGGCAACCGCCTGTCCAAGAAGCATGGTAGAGGTAACATCAGACTTTGCACCCGGATTTCTACCTACTGCCGCTGCTGCATGACCAGCAGCGATACCCTGACCTACACCAGGTCCGATACCTGCGATAACCGCAAGACCTGCACCAATTGCTGAACAACCTAAGATAAAGTTTGAATTAAATTCCATAATTAATTCCTCCTGTGAAATAATTCGTAATAAATTAGATAAGCAAATCATTAAATTTTAACCGAAACTTAGAATTTTTTATGCTGCGTCTTTTGCAGTGTTAGAAATTCTTTTCGGTTTGTTTTACCCTTCGATCGCATTATTGATGTATGTCATTGTCAACATACAAAATACATAGGTCTGGATTGCTCCAGAGAACAGATCGAAGTACACATGAAGCGCCGCTGGCCAGCCTGTCGCAATAAAGCCGAGCAGACCATAGAGCAATGCCATCATAACTGTTCCTGACAGAACGTTTGCGAACAAACGCAGTGACAGAGAAATGGGAACTGCGACATCGCCAATCACATTGATCGGCGCCCAATTCGGCCATGTATCACACAATCCCTTGATGACGCCAGATACCTTCTGATACTTGAATTTGTTGAAAGTAATCAGGGTAAACGTGATAAGCCCCAGTGCAAATGTCACACCATAATCGGCTGTAGGCGCTCTCAGCCCCATCAGACCAGAGATGTTGCTGATGAGAATAAAGATGAACAGCGTGCCGATATAGTTGGCAAAGGCTGTCGCATTTTTCCCCATAACACCCTTAATCATGCTGTCGAGCATCTCGACTACCAGCTCCACAACATTCTGGAAAGCTCCTGGGATTTCCGTCGCACGTTTGACAGCCCTGTTCGCACACAGACAGAATATGATGATAATCGCCATGACGATAAAAAGACATACGTGCGTGGTTGTTATCCACAGCTTCTGTCCAAAGAGCTCATACTGAAACACGCCATGTATCATAAAGTCAATGTCATCAGCGCCGGATAACAGGATTCCTGCTCCCATACACTCACCTCCTTATTTTATTTCTTTATTCAGTTTTACATATTGCCTCGTAACTATTCGTCTCCCTCATAGCTACATTCATTGCTTTGCGAGGTATTCCCCTGCACCTCCCTGTGAGACAGCCTGGCGAACAACGGCTGTAGATAAGCCGATATCTTCAGCCCCATGACTCCTGCAAAAGCTGCCAATGGGTTGCCGATCCTCGTCAGCATTAGTATCCCAAGGATAATCACCACCACGAGATACCTGATGATATTTTGTCTCGTTGCTGCTGCCTGCGCCCCCTTTACATCTCTTTCAACGGCAGCGTTCAGAGTGACCGCCATATGAAAGGCCATAAATATTGCCGTAAGAACTCCAATCCAGAGTCCTACACTGTAGTCTGCCTTATCCTCCACAAGAAAGATGCCGACTGTCTGGCACAGAATGCCAACCAGAATGATACCAAGGAGCAGTCCCGGCAGCGCCGTGTTGATCTTCTTAATTCTGTTTATCATTCTCCTTATCTCCCTCGTATATTTTCCTTGCCAGAATATAGATATTCCGAAAGCCTGCCAAGGCTCCTGCAAAGAACAATAAAACAAACCAGAATGCGGTGCCAAGCTTCCTGTCCAGAAACAATCCCGCAAAAGAACACATAAAAATCGGAACGAGCATATTGATGCCAAACTGGGTAATCACAGCCAACGACTGATAGACTGACCTTTTATACTTCTTACTTTTTCCCATTTGCCTGCCTCCATATGCCTGCTGCAACTTCTATTTTTCATGTCCTAGAGTTCATTATACAGAAATTTGGTAAAATTGTCTAGCAAATGTCAAATATTTGTATATTTTTTCATATGCCCTAATAATATGCACATTTCATACCTGATCCAATCGCTCAGACAAAAACCCTTCCTGTGTATCGAAAAAAGAGGACGTCCGGCGCCCTCTTTTTGATCCTTTATTTTCATATTTATTTCACGACAGAATCCGCAAACGACAGTGTGCCCTCTGTCACATCAAACAGCTCATGCTTGGCGAGAGAGAAGCAGTCGAGCATCTCAGGCGAGAATATGCCGCACTCCCCTTCCATAATCATGCGCGCCGCCTCATCCACCACATAGGGATCTTTGTATACACGCTTGCTCACAAGCGCATCATAGACATCGACGATGGATACAATCTGCGCCCAGATTGGTATCTCATCCCCCTTGAGGCTGTCAGGATATCCATTTCCGTCATATCGCTCGTGATGGTACCGGCAAATATCATAGCAGTAATTATAAAATTCATTATCTTCCTGCTTGAATTTTTCAAGAAGATCACAGCCATACAGCGTATGCTTCTTCATCTCCTCAAACTCTTCCTTCGTGAGCTTCCCAGGCTTTAAAAGGATGCTGTCCGGTATTGCAATCTTACCGATATCATGCAGCGCGGACGCGTTGATAATCAGATCCGCCTGCTCTTTCTCGATGCCGTACTTGGGGTAAAATTTCATAATGTACTTTAAAAAAATCTTGGTAAAATATTTTACCCGCTGTATATGTTCCCCTGACTCAAGACTCCTGAACTCCACGACAGAACTCAGGGCATTTACCAGAAACTCATTGTTCCGCTCCAGTTTCTCACGGCTCTCCCTCAGCTGCCTGGTGCGCTTCTCAAGCTTGCGCTCCACATAGATCCTATGCTCAAACAGCTCCATCAGGTTTTTCGCACGCCGCATGACAACATTGGGCGCAAACGGCTTATAGATAATATCCGAAGCACCATATTCATACGCCTTTTCATCTGTTTCGTCCGTTGCCTCCCCCGTAATCATGATCACGGGAATGTAGTTGATATAATCTTCCTCATTCATAAAACGCAGCACATCAAGCCCCGACTTTTTGGGCATCAGCAGGTCCAGAAACAGCAGGCACAGACGGTCGCTGTGCTCCACAAGCCGATTGATCGCCTGCACTCCATCAACAGCCTCGATGATATTGAACTGCTCCTCAAATATAAACTTTATCATCTCACGGTTCAGCTCTGCATCATCCGCGATTAAGATCGTATCTTTTTCCATTGTCTCCATAGACGCTCATTTCCTTCCCTTCGCATCTGTTGTTATGCCAGCAGCTTTTCAATGCCTGCAATCACAATATTATAATCCTCCGTCACGGTTTCAAGCATCTGCTTCGCACCCTCTATATCTTTTCCACGAAGTATTTCCGTGATCGCATGACTGGACTGATAGAGACGTGTGAATGCCATATTCTGACACATACCTTTCATGGTATGCGCTGCCCGGAATGCCTCATCGGTATCTCCGTCATTGACACAGCGAACGAGCGTGTTGTAGCTCTCATCCCTCGTGAACATTCCCGCAAACTTTTTGATTCTCTCCTCTGTCCTGAGCCGGGACATAATATCATTGTAGTCGCCGCCCACTTCCTCATAAAACTCCTGAACTGTCATAACTACCCTCCTGATTTTATTTGTTATCCTGTAACGCAAAAACTGCTTCAGTAATATAATCAAAATTATAGCTCAATTTTTCCTATAATTCAACCTCTTTCATCAGAGATACCGCTGCGGTCCCCGTAACGGGCAAAATCCTTTTAACTCATATCCTCAATGATCAATGGTATCTGCGAGAGCATGTGATCGATGTCCTCAAACATCGCGCTTTTGGTGGTTCCGAGATGATTTGCACGCTCAATATGCCTTGTAACCTCCTGATACTGCTGTTTAATCTCATCGAAAAACAGTCCGATATTCTGCAGTTCCCGCTGTCCTCCGTCAATCACATTTGAGATCTCAGCCTGCACTTCCACTGTATTTTCTGCGGTCTCAGTGATTTGGCTGAAAGACTCATAGGTACTATTGACTGTATGAATATTCTGGTCCAAAGCCTGCTGTGATACCGAGATTGAATTGTTCAACTCGCCAGTGCCGCGCTCCACCTCGTTGATGCCGACGTCCACCTCTTCCGCCAGCCCCTTGATCTCATCCGCCAGCTCTTTGACATTTGCCGCAACCACCGCAAATCCCCTGCCGGATTCCCCGGCCCTGGCTGCCTCAATCGAGGCATTAATCGCAAGAATATTTGTCTGTTCTGCGATCGAGATGATCTTTTTCATGCAGCGCTGTATTCCCTCCACAGAAGCCTGCAGCTGCTCGAAGGTCTGCTCCATATCACTGTAGGATTTCTCCACCTCTACGGATGTTTGCTTTAACTCCTCCACTTTTCCCTGCGCCTCTGCCACAGCTGCACCGATCGCCCCCCGCACCTGTTCAAACTGCCCTGCCGCACAGTTAATCTCTGAGAAGGTCTGTTCAAAATTCTCCAGCTGATCATGAAAGTGATCCGCCTTCTTGATAACTCCCCTGAACGAGCTGCCGACCATCCCCAGCTCCCACAGCGATTCGACTTCCTTTCCAACCAGATCCCTGTGATACTCTTTCAGGCTGCCCATAACGTGCAGTACCGGATAAAGACTTTTTTCGCCAGTTTGTTCTGAGTCCTTTTTCCTCCAAGGTAAATTCGAAAATATCATCCTGTCTTCCTCCCTCTTTACTCAAATACCACACATGTCATCGACTGATTGACAAACTGGTTGTTGTAGTGCTCACCGTATCCCACCAGTCCCGCATGACTGCCAAGCTCAGACATATTCTGCAAATATGTATCCATATAACCGCGCTCGCAAAACAGCTTGTACCGAAACAGACAGTTGACCGAAAATACCGCGGAGCGATTCGGAAAATCATGACAGATTCTCTGGATTGTCTGCTGTGTGACTGCCTCATAGTCCGCCAGTTGCAGCAAGATCAGCACGTCCGAATCATTCACCTGACGATAGCAGACAAGCGCATCTCCCTGAACTTCTTTAATCGAAATGATACAGGTCTCACTCCCATTGATTTTTCCGAAAGGATTCTGAAATGTCTGTGTCAAAATCTGTTCATCCGTCACATGCAGAATACTCTTGTACACCTGCTTTGCAGATCTGTTATTCAGCGTTCCGAGCACATACTTTTCCTTGTCTGTATCTGAAGCGATAAAATGATAATTGCCATACTTGCGATAAATATTCTCCTTGTAGGTCTTTACACGTCCTCCCAGATTCCGAACGAGCGCATAAGCGACTGCGTCCTCGTAGATCCTGCCATTTGCTGAGACTTTTCCTGCATCGCCTGTTCCGCCGACCAGCGAGATCCCACGGTGCTTGAGCACGGTGTTGATCGTCGTGAGCACACAGGCATCATTTCCGGCACAGAAATCAATGCACACTGTGTCCTCTGACGAACCGTTTATCTTTCGCAAATCATTTTCAAGACGCTGAATATATTTCACAGGCATAGATGAGACCTGCTGCAATACGTTTGCCACCGCGTCCACACCATCGAGAAACGCGACGACGCCAACCCCCTCTTCCACCACACTGATATCATAACTCATTCCAATACAGCCGATACTTGGAACACCGGGATAAAGTCTTTCCAACGCCTTGACATGCGTCTCAAACTGGACATTATTGGACATCAGCATAATAAACTGAGGATTGTCCAGTCCACTGACCGCTTCTGTCAGATCACCGCTGTGGCTCATTCCAAAAAACTGTCTCATGCTATCGCCTCCTTCATATTTTAGTCAAAATGTTTCATATCGAAAACTTTTTTCGACAGCTGTAATGATTATACGTTATAAATGCGCAAAGTGCAACGAATATTTCTGATTTTGATTGAAGCCATCCGCGAAAAGAGGTACACTATAAAAGAATACATCAACATTTATGGAGGAATACACGTCATGGATCAATTAAAAATCTATCGCAAACGCATGATACCAGATGAATGCATTCTATTAAAGGATGATATCATTTTAGAAAACACTGACGACATCATTGTCACCAGATGGAACACCCTGAAACCGCGCCGTGACTTTCATCACGGCTACTCCTGCTATTTCTTGAAACTAGGCTGCAAAGTGAGCAAATTTTACTGCGAGGATCACTCGCTTTTGTACTGGTATTGTGATATCGTAGACTATACCTTCAATGAATCCGATCATGCACTGATCGTCACCGACCTGCTCGCCGATGTGGTCATATATCCCGATGGCTACATCAAAGTTCTCGACCTCAACGAACTCGCAGTCGCCATCGAGCAGACGCTGTGTGAACCGCACATTATCACGCAGGCGCTGCGGAAGCTGGACAATCTCCTGAACCTGATCTATGACGATAAATTCGACACCTTAACCTCATATATTGAAAAATGGGTCGAGAAATAGCAATACACTGCCGACTGCGCAGTCTATCTGCTGCACTTTCACCTTGTTTTTCCTTGATAATTTTAGCCTTGACTTTTGTTTTAGTATTCACTATACTAAATATAAATACCTGATGTCCATTACCCAAATACAATGTACTTGCTTCTGCGAGGGTACATTAGGAAGGAGGTCGTATAGTATGCTGTATTTTCGTTCTGTTGGAGAAGCCGAGAATGTATTTAAGGCATTGAGCACGCCTATGCGCGTAAAAATTATGGAAATGATCTACGAAGACGACTCCCTCAGCATGAATGATCTGGCGGAAGCACTCGGACTGACGAACGGTGCGGTGTCCATGCATGTAGGGAAACTCGAGGAAGCCGGACTTGTGCGCATCAAGATCACCTCCGGCAAACGCGGCACGATGAAGATCGTCCGACCACGGTATGATCGGCTTATGATTGATCTGGCGCCGACCAAGGAGGCGCGGCATTGCTACATTGACGACATCCGTGTCGGATATTATATCGCCTGCCACGGTACCCCGACCTGCGGTCTCGCCACGAGCAAGGAAATTATCGGTTCTTTTGACGATCCCAGAGTTTTTTCTTTTCCAGACCGTTTTCAGGCGGGTATCCTCTGGTTTACCAGCGGCTATGTTGAATACAATCTGCCAAACCATCTTCAGGCAGGTCAGATCTTGACAGAGCTTCAGATTTCTTTTGAGATTTCTTCGGAATGCCCGAATACCAATGAAGATTATCCTTCTGATATCTACTTTTCCATCAATGGAATCTCGCTTGGCATGTGGATCAGTCCCGGCGATTACGGCGGACGGAGTGGTTACGTCTCCCCTGCGTGGTGGCCCGAGCCACTGAATCAGTTTGGTCTGTTAAAAACTTTAATTATTAACAGTGAAGGCTGCTTTATGGACGGCACCAAGAAGCTCTCCGATGTGACAATACAGGAGTTGAACATTGACTACAACAGCTACATCACCTTCAAGATTGAAGTTCCAAAGGACACCACAAACTGCGGCGGACTCACGCTCTTTGGCGAGGATTTCGGCGACCACAATCAAGCCATACGCATCAAGGCGTATTATGATGAAGAAAATGAAAATATGGAGTAAAGCATCAAAAAAGGGGTCTTATGACCTCTTTTTTAGACGCTTATAACACCGCCTGCCCCAAGTGCAAGAACGATGATTCCAAGCACAATCCGATACCATCCAAATACCTGAAAATCATGCTTTTTGATATAGTCCATCAAGAACTTGATGACAAAGATTGACACAAAGAACGACACCAGCATTCCAATGATTAAAACTCCCGCCTCCAGCGTTGTGAACGACAAGCCAAATTTCACCAGCTTTAACAGGCTTGCGCCAAACATGACAGGAATCGCCAGAAAAAATGTAAACTCCGCCGCCACACTTCTCGACACGCCTATGAGCAAGGCGCCTACAATCGTGGCTCCTGAGCGCGATGTTCCCGGGAAAATCGCCGCGATTAACTGAAAGCTTCCGATGAGAAACGCTGTCTGAAAAGTGATGTCGTCAAGTTTTCTGACCTTTGCGCGTTTTCCTTTGTTTCGCCGCTCCACAATGATAAATGCCACACCAAATACAATCAATGCAAGCGCTACGGAACTGGCATGATAAAACAATGCCTCGAACACATCATCAAACAAAATCCCCACAATCGCTGCCGGGATACATGCCACAACAATCTTCAGCCAGAGCATGATCTTATCCATCTCAATCACCGGCTTTTCTTTGTCCCTGAACTGAAACGGAAAAATCTTATTCCAGAACAAGATCACAACTGCCAGGATCGCCCCGAGCTGTATCACGACCAAAAACATCTCCAAAAATTCCGGCGTACAATCAAGCCTGATAAATTCATCCAGAATAATCATATGCCCCGTACTGCTGACAGGAAGCCACTCTGTGATTCCCTCAACGATGCCAAACAGGATCGCTTTTAGAAGTTCTATCATACTTTAACCCACTGCATCTGCGGGAGGCTGCCTCCCGCAGACACTATCCTTTCCATTCTTCAGATTTCATTCTTCAGATTTCATTCTTTATAAACGCCGCCAGTTCTCCATAATGCTTTTTCGCATCCTGATATCCTAATCGGTACAAGGCTTCAAGCTTTTCCCTGTCCTTCTCAATCCTGCCAATATTATTTGCATACCGGGGGCGTATCACAAATGCCCTGCCCGCCTTCTCCTCCTCCTCAAGAAACCGCAGCGTCTCGTTGTAGCGCACATAACGGTCCGCCGTCAACTCGTAGATCTTAGGATATTTGGCATACTTGAGTTTTATCATACTTAACATCGCCGCAGAAGCCTGCTTTCGGACATACCCTACTTCCTTTGTGAGTATGACCACATTTTTCACATTCCCGTCCGCAATCGCTTTGCGAATCGGAACTGCATCGGCAATGCCGCCATCGAGATAGTACTCATTGCCGATTTTTACATTTCTGGACACCAGCGGCAGCGATGCAGACGCCCGCACTGCTATTGTATCCCTGTGCATCTCCCGCATCGGCATGTATTCCGGTTCTCCTGTGCGGATGTTGGTCACCACCGCATAGGCATTTCCCTCGTATTTTGCAGCCGTCTTGTAGTCATACGGGTCCAGCTTATTTGGAATCTGGTTATAGCACAGATCGGCATGAAACAAATCCCCTGTTGTCAAAAGACTATGGAGACTGCAATAATTCTTATCATTCAAATAATTTAACGCCACTCTGTAGGCGCGCTTTTTCTGTTTTGAAATATAACTGCACAGGTGGCACGCTCCCGCCGAGACACCATAGCAATTCCGAAAATATAGATTTTGCTCCATAAAATACTCAAGAACGCCGGCAGTATATATCCCCTTCATACCGCCGCCCTCGAGCACCAGACCACATTCAACCATAATTTCCTCCCCGGGCAAAGTATCACTTCACACTATATTCCTGCTCGACAAATCTGCGCAGCGCCGGCATCGCGCAGCGCACTTTTTCCGTCTCAATGCAGTACGCCATCCGAAAATACCCCGGACATCCAAACGTATCGCCCGGCACAAGCACCAAATCATAATTCATCGCCTTTCTGCAGAATGCCACAGCGTCCTCCTCAAGCGCTTTCGGAAAGATATAGAATGTCCCGCCCGGCTTCACAACCTCAAATCCAAGGTTCACAAGCTCATCATAGATAATCTTCATATTCGTCTCATAGACCGACAAATCCGAGGTCAGCCCCAAAACCTCCGCCACTGCTATCTGTATGATGGAAGGCGGGCAATTATGACCAATTCCCCTTGAAATCTGCGCACAAATCGGCGAGATCAGCGCGCTGTCCGTACATTTGGGATTGGCTGCAACATACCCCAGGCGCTCGCCTGGTATCGAAAGCGACTTTGCAAACGAGTAGCATGAGAGAGAATTGTCATAGTACTTTGAAATATACGGCGCATCCACACCATCAAAGATAATATCTCGATATGGCTCGTCCGAGATCAGGAAAATATCATGCCCAAACTCCTGCTGCTTTGCCTCAAGAAGCTGCGCCAGCCTTTTGATTGTCTTCGTCGAATATACGGTGCCTGACGGATTGTTCGGCGTGTTGATCAGCAGCGCCATCGTCTTTGGATTCAGCAGCTTTTCCAACGCTTCGAAATTGATTTGGAACTGCTTCGTGTCAGCAGGCACCACCTTCAGCACCGCGCCTGTCTGATTGACATAGTGATTGTACTCCGGAAAATATGGCGCAAACGTAATCACCTCATCCCCCGGCTGAGTGACCGCCCGCACTGCGTGCGCAACAGCACCTGCGGCACCTGTCGTCATAAACAAATGCTCCGCCGTGTACGCCATTCCATAAGTCCGATTCAGATATTCTGCAAACTTCGCGCGGACAGACGCAATTCCCTGTGACTGACTGTACCCGTGAAGCTCCATCGTGTCGCGCGTCTGCAGCAGCTCAATCATCTTGTCTGTAAATACCTGCGGCACTGCCACAGACGGATTGCCAAGACTGAAATCAAATACATTCTCCATTCCAATTTCTCTTGCTCGTCCTGCTGCCCACTCTGACATCTGCCTGATGACCGACTTGGCAGCGAGCAGCTCTTTATACTTCTGTGAAACCATTCTTGTTCTCCTCCATTGAATATTCAAATTATATCCTGCTCCCCATTGTATCACTGTGCACGTAAAAATGCAATGTGCATAACTTTATAAAAAGATTTCCGACCGTACATACGCCGCCAGGCTCCGATACAGACAGTCTGCCTCTGGGTATGTCTCTTTCAACGCAATCAAATCAGCATGGCAGACCAGCATCTTTCCGCCGCCATGCCGCACTTCATAGATCAGTCCCAGATTGTGATTGCGCTCAAAATTGTCCATCATGCGCACAATGGGTTTGATCCCGCCATGCTCCTTTGTCTTGTCCAATATCATTGGTCTGGAATGCATGACAATTTGATACCACTGTGCCGTCGTGTATGTCTCACTCACAAACTCCGACAGCGCGGGGTGTACATTGTCGATCAACAATCCCATTGTCCCGGCAGGAAGTGGTTTCCCTGCGCTCTCGGAGATTGAACGGAACATCGGATAACACCAAAAGTCCGTGCAGTATTCTCCTTTGATGGTACTATCCGGAAGGATGCTGTCTGGCTTGACAAACAAGAGTACAGACTTTCCCTTTCTGCAGGCCTCCAAAGCTTCCTTGTTATCATTCGTAATACATACTGTTCTTTCATGTTGATTCGAAAACGCATGTTTAGATACTGTTTCACTCAAAATACACCCTGCGCGCAACGCATTCTCTTCATATATAAAAATATCATATTCGTTCTCAACCGTCTCCGCATTTTCACTTGTCAATACGAAACGCAGCGCATACGCCGCATTATTCCTGCACATTGGCACGTCCAGTGCGATCGTTCCAAGCGTAAAAAGCCCCCGCCCCGCAATCTCCTGACATCCCATCGTCTGCACCTGTTTCTCTATTCTGCTTTCCTCTATGCTTCCAGCCTGCCTTTTCAAATACCAGACAGCTTTCAACTGAGGTTTCAAAAGCCTCTCAGGGCGATAATATCGAAGCTTTACCTCACAGTTCACGCAGCTGCCGCCCTGCATCACAAGGCTGTCCAGTGTCGGCAGCAGCACCGCGTCAGAACAAAACATACGCCAGTCTGACCGCGGGATAACCCCTTTATTTTTATGAAACGCATTCAAAATCCCTACAAGCGCCGTCCCCTGACCAGAAAAATCCTTGATGTCAAGCAGCTGGAACCCGCTTAACTCGGCGCTTCGAAATGCCGCCTCAAGCTCCAGCTTATAACATGCCCCGGCAAGCTTTCCCGAAGCAGACAGATAC
>CAMWJQ010000009.1 GCA_947174615.1 uncultured Lachnospiraceae bacterium | reverse complement strand
GTTTGCTCGCGGCGCACCCTCCCCGCCGCTGTGTCTTGTCAGAATATAGCCCAGCAAAAAGCCGCCCTCCCAGCCTGCCAGAAATGTTGAAGCCCCAAACGCCATGCCGCAGAGCGGCAGATACGTCGTCAGTGTGTTCAATACCAGAATTACAGCTGCCAGAGAGGTCAGCAGCCTATCACTCATATGCTGTACCATCACCCGGAAAAACGGCGTCACAAGATACAGGGCTGCAATCGTGTAGATCAGCCACAGATGCGGTCCCACATCGGGCGCCCCTGTGATGATGCGCTTTAAGGCGGCGCCAATCTGTTTCGGCGGCAAAAAACCGACCTCATGATTCAAATACAATAACAGTAAATAGTAAGCAGTC
This sequence comes from uncultured Lachnospiraceae bacterium, assembly GCA_947174615.1. Classification (GTDB taxonomy): domain Bacteria; phylum Bacillota; class Clostridia; order Lachnospirales; family Lachnospiraceae; genus COE1. The sequence goes on along the minus strand of CAMWJQ010000009.1, from coordinate 21,362 downwards.
AGCGGTATGATCACCTTCGACGCCCTTCTGATATAAAAGGTAAGCACACCCTCCTCTTCATTGTGGCTGCCGCCTAACAGCAGCGTGCCTGAAAGCATCACATACAAGATATTACAGCAGAGTCCCAGACTCAGCCCCAATACAAGCAGCAGCCTTTTCCAAGGCGCGTCGGCTGCATCCACCATCGGAGAACAGGTGTGTGCCAATATCACCAGCACCGCCGCGAGCACACGCAGATAATCCAGATACACCGCACGGTCTGTTGATGGCTCCACTCCCAGAAAAATGCTTTTGAGATACGCCCCTCCGCGAAAGCCTCCCTGTCTCATTCGGACGCCATGCGCCCAGTAAATCAGACTAAATCCGATGACGACCGCCGGGAAATACCACAGGCACTTCTGTGCCGTCTCACCTGAGACATACGCCTGCGCTGCCATCGGCGCAGAACAGCTTCGTACTGCTGCCAATGCAAAGTCGCCGTCGATATCAAACCGCAGTGTCTGATACTGCCCCAAAGGCACTGGAAGCATCGCAGAGACTTCTCCTGCCCTCAATGCATTTTTTACAGAATGTTTTTCAGAAAACGCCTCTCCCGGTTTTGCATAAAATACCTGCACCGGAAGCGGCTCCTGTGCCTGCCATGGATTATCAAGCACCAGTTCGATTCCTCCGATTTGTATGTTTGGCACTGTCAATATAAACTGCGGATCCTCCCCGGTCACCGTGAAGCTTTTGCCTGGTCCGCCGCCTGCAAAAACCACTTCATAACCGCTGCTTTCCATCGGAAGCCCAGACAAGTCCGCCACCTCGCCCCGCATCTCATAGCGCCAGGACAGGCTTTGATAAAATAGAATGCCCAGCGCAGCAATGATGACAAGCAGCAACAGAACCAGGCTGCCTTTTACTCTGTGTTTCATCTTCGTATTTTCCTTTTTATTCCTTCACCATAATGTCCATCGCCTGCTTTTCATTGACGAGCGTCACTTCTGTGTGCTTACCGCCAAACTCTCCGTCCAGCGTCCATGCTACCTCTTCCTTCGACTCTATGATCAGCCTGCTCGATTTAAAGCTGTACATATATTCCGTATCAATGTTCTGGATTGCAAGCGCCGCTAAGATAGAATTTAATTCCATCGGATTCTTGGGCATTTTGATGAGCGTCACCTCAAAAAGTCCGTCGTTCAATGCGATATTCCCCTTAAAAACGTTTCCCGCAATACTCTTAAATCCACCCACAGAATACGAGTTGGTAATCATTCCGTAGATAAATTCGTCCTCGATCACGGTCGTCTCGCCGGTTTCTGACACGTTTGTCACTTTCATATGATAGGACTTGATGTTCTGCAGATGCTTGACGCCCTCAAGAATATACGCCATATGTCCCAGCATATTCTTCATCTCCTGCCGCGTCCCATAGGAAACCTCCGTAAAAAGCCCAAACGCCGCGATATACACAAAAATGTCCTCATTGAATCTGCCCACATCACAGGGAAAAACAGAGCCGCTCACCACCGCCTCCGCCGCGGCGCCCATGCTGGAAGAAATCCTGAGACTGTTTGCAAAGTCGTTTGTGCTCCCCGCAGGTATATAACCGATGGTCGTCTTAAATCCTGACTGCATCATACCTGTTACGATCTCGTCAAGTGTCCCATCTCCGCCGCTGCACACCACCAACTCATAGCTCCGCTCCCGCTCCCGCATGGCACGGCTTGCATCCCCGCGCCCCTGCGTAGGGTAGACAGTCACTTCGTATCCATTCTTTACCAGTATATCCACAATGCCCAGCAGATGATTCTTGATCAGTCCCTTGCCAGAATGTGGATTGATTATAAATAATGCTTTCCTCATACTATTTTGCCTCTTAATTTTTCTGCCAATTCACTTAATTTCCGTAATCTGTGATTCACCCCGGATTTGCCGACTGCGGGCGTTACGTAACCGCCCAGCTCCTTGAGCGACGCATCGGGGTATTCCAGGCGAAGCTCTGCGATCTCGCGCAGATTGTCCGCCAGATTGTCAAAACCATAATGGGTTCTAATATATTGTATATCGTCAATCTGCTTGGATGCCGCGTTGACAGTTTTGGTAATGTTTGCCGTCTCACAGTTGACGCGCCTGTTGACCGCATTGCGCATATCCTTTAGTATCCGCAGATTCTCAAGATTCATCAGCGAGATATGCGCGCCGATGACATTCAACAGCTCGACGATCTCCTCGCTCTCCTTGATATAGACCACGTGATACTTTTTGCGCACGACGATCTTTGCCCGGATCTCATAAAACATCAGCGTCTCCACCAACTGCTCTGCCTGTCTGGCATCTCCGCACACAAATTCCAGATGATATCCCTTTTCTGGATTGCTAATCGAACCAATACTCAAAAAGGCGCCGCGCAGAAATGCACGCTTACAGCAAAGACTTTTGATCACAAGCGGATGGACGAGCTTGTCGCCCTCCTTGTATTTGATAGCCTCAAGCGTCCTTTGAATGACACTGCTGTCATTTTTTGACAGTGACAGGCTGCTGCCGTTTGGCATCGCAGGCAGAGCTGCGCGAAACACTCTGGCAAAGAGCATCCGGCACCGCGACGCCACATAGGGCGCATCGGACTGTAATTCGATGCACGCCGCGCCGGACGGGTCTATTCTGATGGCGCCCGCGTAGACCAGTATCACCGCAAGCTCTGCAATCTGACAGTGCCTTGCATCGTTTTCAAGCTTCACAAGCTCCTCTTTCACTTCTCCTGAAAAAGACATAGTTCACCTACTTTGTGTCGCGGTGGCGCAGCGTGAGTCCATAGTCTCCCCGGTCTTTGAGACGTTGATACAGCTCTCCGGCGAGCGTGACGCTCCGATGCTGACCGCCTGTACAGCCAATCGCAATGACCAGCTGATATTTGCCTTCATTTATATAGTGCGGAATCAGGAAATTCACCATCTCTGTCAGTTTCTCCACAAACTCATGCGCCTCCGGAAATCCCATCACATAATCCTGTACTTCGCGGTCCAGCCCCGTTTTCTGCTTTAGCTCATCAATATAAAACGGATTGGGCAGGAAACGCACGTCAAACACCAGATCGGCATCCTGCGGTATCCCATGCTTAAAGCCAAAGGACATGACATTGACCATCAGACTGTTGTATGACTGATTGCTGACAAAGATGCGGTCCAGCTCCGCCTTGAGTTCCCGCGTCAGCAGATTTGTCGTGTCGATCACATAGTCCGCCGCCTGCTTGATACTTGCAAGCAGCGCCCGCTCTCTGGTAATGCCGCTCATCAGATCACCGTCAACGGAGAGCGGATGGACGCGCCGCGATTCCTTATAGCGCTTTAGCAGCACACTGTCCGCCGCCTCAAGAAACAGTATTTCAAATGCGTAGGTCTCCCGCAGTCTGGCAACGAGCTGATTGACATCCTCGAAGGACTGGTCTGCCCTGACATCCAGCCCCAGCGCCACCTTCAAGATCCCGTTGTCCGGCATCGCAAGAAGCTCCATGAACTTTTCAATCAACGGCACGGGCATATTATCTGCACAATAATACCCCGCATCCTCAAGCATCTTCATGGCAGTGGACTTTCCGCCGCCGCTCATTCCCGTCACAATTACAAATCTCATCCCTGTCACCCTTTCTTTTGTGTTATACTGGCGGTCGAGAAGACTGACCGCTCAGTATAAAGTTATGCACACAGCCGCATAAGGAATATGCCGCTTCGCGGCTGCGTGACTATTCTTCAAACCCCAGCATAATGACCTCCGGCTCGATTGTGACCTGCGAAGATCCCTTCACTCGCCGCTGTACCTGCGCGATCAGCTCACGTACCTCGCTGGCGGTGGCATCGCCCTTATTCACAACAAAACCGCAATGTTTCTCAGAAACCTGCGCACCGCCGACTGCGAAGCCCCGAAGCCCCGCATCCTCTATTAACTTCGCTGCAAAATATCCCTCAGGACGCTTGAAAGTTGAACCTGCGCTCGGGTATTCCAAAGGCTGCTTCTCGCGCCGCCTCGCAGCCAGCTCCTCCATTTTCTCCCGTATTTCCGGCTGGATGCCGCGTGCAAGTGCAAGTGTGACCTGCGTCACAATCAGGGGCTCTTCTTTCAGCAGGCTGTGCCTGTAGCCAAAGTGCATCTCCTCCGCGCTTTTCTCCACGATTTCGCCAGCCGGCGTCATCAGGCGCACGCGCCGGACCACATGGCGCATCTCACCGCCGTATGCCCCGGCATTCATGACAACCGCGCCGCCGAGACTGCCGGGAATGCCCGAGGCAAACTCAAAACCGGTCAGACTGTTTTCATACGCCCTGCGCGCAATGGCGGCAAGCGTGGCGCCCGCCTCGCAGACAAGCTCTGTGCCATTCACTCGAATCCTGCCGTACTCCTTGGTCAAATGGAGCACCACCCCCCGGATTCCACGGTCGCTCACCAGTACATTGCTGCCGTTTCCCAAAAGATAAAAATCCTCATTCAGCCTTGTGAGCCCCTCCGCGCGCAGCGCTCCAAGCACTTTCTCAAGCTCACTCTCACGGTTGATTTCTACAAAGATGTCAGCTCCACCACCCACGCGAAAGGTGGTGTGAGCTGACATGTTTTCGTTTGCAAGTATTTGTTCCGGCTGTAGGATGCCAGACAGTCTTTGGTAGAGTTTTTGTATTAATGCCTCATCAAACTCTGCTCTCAATCGTTCTATCCTCTTTCTTTATTATTTCAAATATTCGGTTATCCAATCACCAGTTTGGCTGCGCCGTAGATGCCGGCATCATTCCCCAGTGTCGCCAGCTTAAACTGTGCATCTATGGAACCGTGGAACACGTACTTTTTGTAATATTTGGAGACATATTCACACAGAATCTCACCCGCCCTGGATACGCCGCCGCCGAGAACAAACACCTCCGGATTCACCACGCCTGCAATCATCGCAAACCCTTTGCCAAGATAATCGCCAAACTGCTCTGCAATCTCACAGGCGAGTTCATCGCCCGCCTTCACTGCGTCAAACACCGCCTTCGCACTGAGTCTGCCGTTTGCCTTCGCGGTGCGCAGCACGCTGTCCTTCGTTGATGCTGCCAGCCTGCGCTCTGCCAGCCGCACAACGCCTGTCGCGGAAGCATACTGCTCCAGGCAGCCATGATTCCCGCAGCCGCACGCATCCGGCTCGCTGTCCTCAATATGGATATGTCCGATCTCACCTCCGGCGCCCGTCGCACCAGTCACCATCTCACCGTTGATGATGATACCGCCGCCGACACCGGTGCCGAGTGTGGCAAGCACCATATTCGTATAACCTTTTCCTCCGCCGCACCACATCTCTCCAAGCGCTGCCACATTGGCGTCATTTCCTGCCTTTACAGGCACCCCGAGCAGTCCGCCGAGCGTCTCATTAATATTCATCACATCCCAGCCAAGGTTCACTGCTCTATGTACAACACCCTTGCCATCCACCGGACCGGGAACGCCAATGCCCACGCCGACCACATCTTCCTTGGCAATCTTTTTTGCCGCTGCCTTATCCAGTATCGACTTTGCGATATCCGGCAGGATTTTGCTGCCGTTCCCTTCCTTTCTCGTGGGAATCTCCCACTTGTCAAGCACCGTCCCCTCTGGATCAAACATACCAAGCTTCACGGTTGTACCACCTAAATCTACGCCAAAACAATACTTTGCCATTTTTCCATCTCCTTATCATCCCTATCGCATTATATAATACCAATCAACTACTCCTCATCATCCTCACGCGGCTTTGACAGAGAGTTCTGCACACGCTGATACAATTCCTGAGCGGCATTGTACCCCATCTTTTTCTGACGGTAATTGACAGCGGCCGACTCACAGATAATCGCCAGATTCCGCCCTGGCCGAATCGGGATATTGTGGCACACAATCTTATTGCCAAGATATTCTGTAAAGTTCTCCTCCAGTCCTAACCGATCGTACTTCTTTTCCTTATCCCAATCCTCGAGACGGATGACAAGATTGATATTTGTGGTGTCCATAACACTCTGCACACCGTACAGCGTCTTGACATCAATGATACCGATGCCGCGAAGCTCGATAAAATGCCGCGTAATATCCGGTGCGGAGCCAATGAGTGTCTCATCGCTCACTTTGCGAATCTCCACGACATCATCCGACACCAGCCGATGCCCGCGCTTGATGAGCTCCAGCGCCGCCTCGCTCTTGCCGATGCCGCTCTCGCCGGTAATGAGCACGCCTTCACCGTAGACGTCCACCAGCACGCCGTGCACCGAGATACAGGGTGCAAGCTTCACATTGAGCCAGCGGATAATCTCTGCCATAAAGCCGGAGGTCGGCTTCTCTGTCATCAGAATCGGAACGTTATTCTTGAGTGCGGTCTTCATAAACATCTCGTCCGGATGGAGATTCCGGCAGAAAATAATGCAGGGAGTTTTCTCTGAAATGACTCTCGGATACACTTCATTCTTGCGCTCCTCAGGAAGATTCTTCATATAAGAATACTCGACAAAGCCGATAATCTGCGGTCTGATTTCCTCGAAATGCTCAAAGTACCCCGCCAACTGCAGCGCAGGACGGTTGATGTCCGGCTGATGGATCTTTACGCTTTCCACATCAATCTGCGGCGTGAGGTTCTTCAGCTTGAACTGTTGTATTACTGTTTTGATGCTTACACTTGCCATTTTCTTTTCCCTTTCCCAAATATATATTTATTTACATCTTATCATATATCATGCAGAGTTTCCACGAAAATTTTCGAATAAAATAATCGGATAAAAAAACACCACCTAAACCATGATGTTCCGGTTCGGTGATGCTCTTTTACGCTTCTCTATCGCAGGACTGGACGGTTCTTGACATTCAATGACGCAGAACTGTAATACGGTTTCCTGCTGAACGCAGCCCGCGCCTCCGGTGCGATTCCGCCTGCACTCAGCTCCTTTTCCGTTACCCGCCTGCACTCGGACACTTCCCGCTCAATGTAAGCGCCCACAATCGGCACTACACCTTTCCCACTCATAAAATCCATATAAATTCCCCCTTCTGCACATATTTATTCTCTGCGGCTCTTATTATTTCCCGCAAAATTTTATATAGATTTAGAAACGATGTGAATCGTATTCGTTCTTACAGATATATATATAACACACTCTCCTCGTACTTTCAACTATTTTTGTGCAAATTTTATAAAAAATTGTCCTGTTTCGTAAAATTCAGCAACTTATTGCTGTATTTTATCATCTGCCAAATTTTTCCGTGAATTTGTGATTTTCTCTGTACATTCTAAAGTTTTTATGCGATAATGACGATATAAACTTAAAACCAGCACATCGCACATATGCGGGCTGGACGGCAGCCATGGAGGGATACTAGCACGAAATAAAATATGAAATTAAGAAGGGAAGGGATACCATATGAGTTTATCAGGAATCGGGTATAACAGTACGACTGATCTATATGCACTTGAAGCGGAGAAGAAAGAGAACACAGCCTCAAAGGCTGACAGTACCAAAGTTGACACTTCCAGCACGGAAGCCTCTAAAACAGAATCCAACAAGAACCAAAATTCTGCTGCGGTCTATGACAAGAGAGAACTGTCTGCGGATGACAGAAAGTCCATCGTCGCTCAGCTCAAGGCAGACCAGGAGAAGCGCCAGAGCCAGTTGACAGATCTTGTACATAGCATGCTCTCTACACAGACGAACACATTTGGTCAGGCAAACAATATCTGGCAGTTCCTCGCAAAAGGGGACTACAAGGTTGACGCTGCGACACAGAAAAAGGCACAGGAAGCCATCTCAGAAAATGGATACTGGGGTGTAAAGCAGACTTCTGACCGCATTGTATCTTTCGCGACGTCTCTTGCGGGCAATGATTCCAAACAGCTTGAGAAGATGCGCGACGCATTCCTCAAGGGATATGAGAAAGCTGAGAAACAGTGGGGCGGCAAGCTTCCTGAAATCTCACAGAAAACTTACGATGCCGTACTTGAGAAATTTGACAGCCTGATGAAGCCAAAGACCGAGAATCAGGATACGTCAAAGGATACTGTTACCACTACAGAGGATGGCACAGTCGTTGCAAGAGCACAGTAAAAAGTTCAATACTTTCAATATTTCATAAACGACGCACAAAAAATCGAGCAGATGTCCTGCTCGATTTTTTATATTTCACACAAATTTTCCATGCTGGCTATGCCGGCTCAAATCGAAATGAAATATAACACGAATTTATTTGACAATCAGTAGTTTGTCGCCCGCCTTGATTTCATCCTCTGTCAGATTGTTCATTTCCTTAATGCGTCCGACGCTCACATAGTATTTTTTGCCAATCTGCCAGAGCGAATCGCCCGGTTTGACATAGTATATCGCAAAGCCCGGCAACTTTTCCAGCACATCCGCATTGAGCGGCATCACGCTCAGCTCTGTCAGAATATCCTCACTCTTTGCACTGTAGAGCCGCAGCTCGATGTTCATCGTCCCGCGCCACTCAAACTGCGAGCTGTCCTTAATGCTCACCGTCTGCTGCGGAATCTGCACTGACAGCGAATACTGCTCGACTTGTGTCTCATCCACATTCGCAAGCTCCTTCTCAATCTCAAACGGCACACTGGTAAGCACTGGATGCAGTCCCTCTCCGCCTTCATTGGAGGCATACAATACCTGCAGCTCAATCTCACCAGAAAGGCGCAGCATACTATTCTTAAATGTAGTTTCTTCAAGCTTCACCCGCGCATCGCTGTGGCACACCTGCAAAATCTTTGGATCTGCATCCTCGAGCCGGATGCTGCGCGTCAGCTTTTCTTCGATGTTCAGCTCTGTGCACAGACTGCGGAACTGTCTGCTGTCAATCCCTGCCTGTACCTCACAGCTCACACCATACACATCTGCCACGATGGACGTGCTCTCCTTCTCATAGAGCTTGATTTCCAGCTCGACGGTCATCTCGATGCCGATTAGACGCAGCTCTCCGTCAGCATCCTCCCTGATTGAGATTTCCTCATGTCCTGTCTCGTACATCACATCGGCAATCATGCCTTCGCGGCTGTTCTGACACTCTACGGTTCCATTAAAAGGAATCATGGTCTCGTACCAGTTTATTCTGCCGGAAGCATCTTCCCGATATACAATGAACAGACTCAGTTCCCCGGTGATTCCCAGCTTCTCATCCATCGGCCGGAAACTGATGCTGCTGATCTCCGCATTTTTCCACAGTGCGGCGCCAATATCCGGCATTCCGGCTGGCAGGCGCGTCTCCTCATGGATGCGCAGCAGATCGCGTTTCTTGACAATCGTTTCTAAGAAATCCAGACTTTTCTTGCGGTACTCAAGCTTTTCAAGCTCCGAATCCCCAGAGTTATCCAGCTCCACACACAGTTCCTCTGCAATGCTCTCCTCCACTCTGGGCTCTAGTGAGAGTACTGCCTGAATACTGAGCTTCCTTGAATTGATAATGTGCACCCGCATATCATCAAGACTGCTGCGGCAGATTACCCGGTCCTGCCCCTCAAGCTTATCGAGATAAATCTCCTCCATAAAGGGAATCTCGCCCTCCATACCCGCAAGCGTTTTCTCCCTTTTATCCGGCGATAAATTTTTATCACCAGATAAAATGTTATCGCCGGATAAAAGACCTTCTGTCTGATACAGCAATTGATAGCACAGGCGCCCTTTGACCCAGATTTTGTTCATGCCTGTCTTGATTTCATCCACTTTAATCTTACCGCAGTCGTAAATCACCTTTGCCACATCCGGCTTCGCGTCGGACACATTGATGTCTGTTTCCAGGGGCACCTGCAAAAGCGCCTTAGACTTTATCCGCTCTGTATGGATATTTTTCTTCATTAATTCCATATAAAAAGACCTCCCAACGGCGTACACCTACATTCATATGATACTACTTCAATGTATGCGGCTGGAGGGCTTGGTATGACTTATTTTACAGCCCCGATAATCTCCCCTACATCCTCTATGCCATACTGGCGCATATATTCCTCGATCCCCTTCACCACCTCCATTGTCGTGTAAGGGTTGACAAAGTTCATAGCGCCGATGGCAACGCCTGTCGCGCCTGCCAGCATAAACTCTATCGCATCCTCCGCGCTGGCGATGCCGCCCATGCCGACGATCGGAATATTGACTGCGTTTGCTGCCTGATACACCATGCGCACCGCAACCGGCTTAATCGCTGGACCAGACAATCCGCCCGTCTTGTTTGCCAGCGCGAAGGTTCTCTTGTGGACATCAATTTTCATCCCTGTAATCGTATTAATCAGTGAGACCGCATCACTTCCTGCCGCCTCTGCCGCCTTTGCCATCTCCGCAATATCCGTGACATTCGGCGATAATTTCATCATAATCGGCTGTTTTGCCTTTGCCTTGACTGCCTTTGTAATATCAAACAGCGAGCGCGGATGCTGCCCGAATGCGATGCCGCCGTGCTTGACATTAGGGCAGGACACATTGATCTCCAGCAAATCGACAGGCTGGTCAGAAAGCTTCTCAACCACCTCCACATAGTCCGATACCGTGCGCCCGCAGACATTGACGATAATCCTTGTATCAAACTGTTTTAGAAATGGGAGATCCCGCTCAATCAGCACGTCAATGCCGGGATTCTGCAGTCCGATTGCATTGAGCATTCCGCCGTACGTCTCCTGCACACGCGGGGTCGGATTTCCCTCCCATGCGACATTTGCAACCCCCTTTGTCACCACTGCTCCAAGACAGTTCAAATCAACAAATCCCGCTTCTGAATACTCCATGCCGGAGCCAAAGGTTCCTGACGCTGTCATCACAGGATTTTTGAACGTAACACCTGCTATTGTTATCTCCGTATTCAATCGTTTTTCCTCCTATCTCAAATTCCGCATACAGCTCCCTATATTTCTACATCCATCGCATCGTACACCGGACCGTCCGTACAAATACGCGCATTATTGACATGCGAATGATGGTCCGTCTCACGTGTCTTGACGACGCAGCCAAGACAGACGCCAACGCCGCACGCCATCCGCTCTTCCAGCGAAATAAACACCTGACTGCCATTTGCGATGGCGTATTTTTTGACGGCTCGCAGCATTGGCATCGGTCCGCAGGCAAAGATCACATCTGCTTTCAGCCGTTCCGCCTCGATGGCGTCGATCACGGTTCCTTTGGCGCCCACGCTGCCGTCCTCCGTCGCAATATGCACGGGTGCATACTCTGCCAAATCCTCTGCCAGAAAAAGCTCCTTGTCGCGGTAGCCGACAATCACATCAACAGACGCCGCATTTTTCAGTGCCTTTGCCACAGACAGCATAGGCGGAATGCCGATCCCGCCGCCAATCAGAAAAACGCGCTTGCCCTCCGCCTGCTCCAACGGAAAGCCGTTCCCAAGTGTTCCAAGAACATCGACGCGGTGCCCTGTCTTATACCGTGAAAACTCGCTTGTTCCCTTTCCTGCCACACGGTATACAATACGCAGTCTGCCATTTGCCGGGTCTGTTTCGCAGATGCTGATGGGTCTAGGCAAAAGCGCAGATTTGTCCTGTGTGTACACGCTGATAAACTGCCCGGGTCTTGCCTGTCCCGCAAGCGTCGTCGTAATCCACATATCGTAGATTCCGGGGGCAATCTGCTGCTGCTTGTAGACTCTGGCAGTCTCCTTCTTTTTTGATTCCTTCCCTTTTGAATCCATATCTATCCCTCCTCAATTGCTTTATCTAAAATACAAGTTGTCCCGTCTAAAGAACAAGTACACTACGAATATAACCTAAGGAACTGTTCATAACTATAAGTATATCATATCACACTTCTGCCGTTTTGTCCTAATTGTTTTTTAATCCTTCCTGTGGTAACAGCTCAGCCTGCGGCGATCGACTCTGCCTTGCCGACCATAAACGCAGCAGTATACAATAAAGATACTTCACAACGTACCAATTTAAGCAAAGAAGGGCGTACGATTCATGAGATTTTATCTGAACCCGGACGATAAAGGTTTTTGGAAATCCATCCGTTCTGAACCGGGCGGCGAAGCTTCATCTTCCCCACTGCCGGACCCGCCGTACACGGGCAGCTTTAGCCGCATATTTCCTTTCCGCATCCGTGTGCGTAAAAAGGTGTAAAGCCTTGAATGAAACAGACTTTACACCTTGATCGTAATATTTTTTATACAGTTATATTATTGCGCCTTTTTCAAGCCATACTCGGTTTTCAGTACTTGTGCCCAATGCGTCAAGCGCTACATCATAGGTATCGGATATTTTTCGATTGAGCATAATAATCTCTTTCTGAATCTCCAATTGCCCTAAAGATAATTTATCAAGCTTTTTTTTCATGCCCTGCATTTCAGTTTCCATTCCTTGTACTTTTGTTAAAAGTAAATCAAGCTTTTCACTGTCTGTCATTTTATATCACTCCTTCGTTGTGATTGCCTATTCGCTGTGTTATTGTTCTGTGCCTGATACAAGTATATCACAACTTCGATGTGCAGTCTATTTATAGGAACTTTGGATTTATGCCAAAAATTCCTTTACCTGCTCATAAACGCCCTTTGCGTCGAGTTTGTACTTCTCAACCAGCGCTGCTGCAGAGCCGGACTCTCCGAAAATATCCTGCATACCAATCTTGCAGACAGGCGCCGGGAAAGACTTGCAGAGCGCATCACACACAGCGCTGCCAAGTCCGCCGATCACAGAATGCTCCTCGGCTGTGACTACCTTTCCGGTCTTTTTTGCAGAGTTGATAATCAGCTCCTCATCCAGCGGCTTGATTGTACAGATATTGATGACCTCTGCACTGATGCCGTCCTTCGCAAGCAGCTCCGCTGCGCCAAGGGCAGAATCCACACAGATGCCAGTCGCCACGATGGTCACGTCTGTACCCTCTCTCAAGATCGTTCCCTTGCCAATCTCAAACTTGTAGTCGGGGTTGTCGTTAATCACGGGCACAGCTGCACGTCCGAAACGAATATAAACAGGTCCCTCGTATTCTACCGCCGCGTGCACTGCCGCCTTTGCCTCGATATCGTCCGCCGGGCACATCACGACCATGCCCGGAATCGTGCGCATCAGAGCGATATCCTCGTTGCACTGATGCGACGCACCGTCCTCACCGACGGTAATACCTGCATGGGTCGCACCAATCTTAACATTCAGATGCGGGTATCCGATGGAATTTCTGACCTGCTCGAAGGCACGTCCTGCCGCAAACATCGCAAAGGAACTCATAAACGGAATCTTGCCTGCAAGCGACAAACCTGCCGCGATACCTGTCATATTACACTCCGCGATACCACAATCAATATGTCTGTCAGGAAATGCTTTCTTAAACACACCTGTCTTGGTCGCTGCCGCAAGGTCCGCGTCAAGAACGACTACGTTCGGATTCTCTTTTCCAACCTCAACGAGCGCATTCCCATAGCTCTCTCTGGTTGCTACCTTTTTTATATCTGCCATTTTTATCTCCCTTCCGCCGCTTATGCGAACTGCTGTGCGATCTTCTCTAAATCTGCCATTGCCACTGCATACTCCTCATCATTTGGAGCCTTGCCATGCCAGTCTGCATTGCCTTCCATAAAGGATACGCCCTTTCCCTTTAAGGAATGCGCGATGATCGCTGTCGGCATACCTTTGGTCTCTCTTGCTTCCTTGAATGCTGCCCGGATTTTGTCAAAATCATGGGCGTCGTCCAGATTGATCACATGAAAATTAAATGCCTCAAACTTCTTGTCAATTGGGTATGGTGAACATACATCTTCCACCTTTCCGTCAATCTGCAGTCCATTGTTATCCACGATGACACAGAGGTTATCAAGCTTTCTGTGCCCTGCAAACATGGAAGCCTCCCACACCTGACCTTCCTGAATCTCGCCGTCGCCAAGCAGCGTGTACACTCTGTAATCCGCGTTGGACATCTTCGCGCCGAGCGCTATGCCGCACGCCACAGAAATACCCTGTCCGAGTGAACCTGACGACATGTCAACGCCCGGAACATGCTGCATACAGGGATGTCCCTGCAGATAGGAACCAAGCTTTCTCAGTGTCACCAGATCCTCAACCGGGAAATAGCCACGGTTTGCAAGCGTCGAGTACAGTCCCGGCGCCGTGTGACCCTTGGAGAGCACAAAACGATCCCTGTCCGCCTTCTTCGGATCCTTCGGATCAATATTCATCTCCTCAAAATAAAGATACGTATAGATATCTGCCGCGGAAAGCGAACCGCCCGGATGCCCTGCCTTTGCGGCATGAACGCCTGTGACGATACCTTTACGAACTTCATTGGCTGTTTTCTGAAGCTCTAAATTTGTCATTGCTTTTTCCTCCATTTTATATAATTAAATTTATTCTACTACCGTTTCATACCAGATGTAGCCTTCCTCTTCCAAGTCCTCTTCAGACATGCCTTTGCATGCTTCCTGCTCTTCTTCGTCCAGATCATCCGCAAAGAATTTCTTATCATATACATGCTTGCCGACTATCCCCAGAAGCGCTCTGATACTCTCCGCATCGAATCCGCCAAACTCCTGATAGCAGGTACATTCACTCTTGTCATTGAGTTCATCATAAAAATCCGATACACACAGATGAAACATGTCCAGTATGCCTTCCAAAGGACACTGCGAGATATCTGCGGGTGAGTCCCCCTCGCCAAGTTCCGGTTCCTGCTCAAATGTCAGTGACGTAAAATACATGTCCTCATCGTTTCCACGATATGGATTTTTTCCCTTATAGATATGCTCCCCTACATTCGTATACGCTGGCGTCAAATATTTGTCGGGATGATAGATCTGAATATTTTTCATGTATTTCTCCCCTCTCCTGCCCAGAACACCTCAATACAGGTATGCAGCACTGTATTCTCTATATAAAATACCATAAAACACCTGCTGTGTAAACGTACAAATTTAAGAAGGATACCCTTCAAATTACGCATGTTTCCGATTATTCTTCTACTTTGTTGCCATAATACGCATTCGCACCGTGCTTTCTGTAATAATGCTTGTCCTGAATGCGCTGCGGCGCAGGCTCTACGTCTTTGTTCAACTGTTCTGTGAAAAGCGCCATCTTTGCGACTTCCTCCAACACGACTGCATTGTGCACTGCCTCTTTTGCATCCTTGCCCCACGCAAACGGACCATGATTTTTGCAGAGCACTGCCGGAACTGCCATCACATCCCTCTCCTTGAAGGTTTCGATGATGAGCGTTCCTGTATTCTTCTCGTATCCCTCGTCAATCTCCTCCTGTGTGAGCACGCGCGCGCAGGGAATTTCACCGTACATATAGTCCGCGTGCGTTGTACCATAGCAGGGAATGCTCCTGCCGGACTGTGCCCAGCTTGTCGCATACGTACTGTGCGTATGCACTACTCCGCCAATTTCAGGAAACGCCTTGTACAGCTCCAAATGTGTCGGCGTATCTGAAGAAGGATTGTATTTTCCCTCCACTTTATTTCCATCTAAGTCCATGACAACCATATCCTCCGGCTTTAACAGATCATAGTCAATGCCGCTTGGCTTGATCACAAACAGACCGCTCTCCCTGTCAATCGCACTCACATTGCCCCATGTAAAGGTGACAAGCCCATACTTTGGAAGCTCCATGTTTGCCTCATATACTTTTTTCTTTAATTCCTCTAACATCTTGACCCTCCAGATTTCTGAAAAATGCGTGTTCGCCGCATTCTCCCTGTATGATAAACATGCATCGGCGCTTCTCTGCATTCGTAAGCGCCTTTCACTGCATCTGCCTACAGATGATCTACCGCCGCCCGCTCGATCGCAAGTCCTTTTTTGTAACGCTCGATAAAGGTCTCAAAACCAGCCACATCCGCGGCATCCGGCGCCATGCGCACAGACTCCTCTCCTGCAAATACCCTGTTATTCAGGTAATCGCTGAGGGACTCGCCCGCATCTTTTTTCATCATATAATTTGCAAGTACGGCAATGCCCCATGCGCCGCCCTCGCCGGCCGTCTTCATGACAGATACCGGCACATTGACTGCTGCCGCTACGACTTTCTGTCCGACGCCTTCTGTCTTGAAGAGTCCGCCGTGTCCGAGAAGCTCGTCAAGCGTCACATTTTCCTGTTTAAACAAAATGTCCATGCCGATCTTGATTGCGCCGAGCGCCGTGAATAAATTGACGCGCATAAAATTCGCAAGGCTGAACTTTGCATCCGGTGTTCGAACAAAGAGCGGTCTGCCCTCCTCAAATCCTGTCACATGCTCGCCGGAGAAATAGCCGTATGCGAGAAGCCCGCCGCAGTCCGCATCGCCCTCAAGCGCCTTTCTGTAAAGGGTCCCGTAAAGCTCGTTCATATCCACTTTCTGCCCCATCGTCTCCTGAAATTCTTTGAACAGATTCACCCACGCATTCAGATCGGATGTGCAGTTGTTGCAGTGAACCATCGCCACAAGGCTTCCGTCCGGTGTCGTCACCAGATCCAGCTCGTCATACGATTTGGACAGGTCTTTCTCAAGCACTGCCATGGCAAATACAGATGTTCCGGCTGAAATGTTTCCTGTGCGCTGCGCCACGCTGTTTGTCGCCACCATGCCGGTGCCCGCATCGCCCTCAGGCGGGCACATTGGAACACCTGCCTGCAATGTACCTGTCACATCCAGCAGCTTTGCGCCCGCCTCGGTCAGCGTGCCTGCCCTGTCGCCGGAAACCAGCACTTTGGGCATGATGTCCGCGAGTTTCCACGCGAAATTCTTATCTTTCACAAGCGCATCAAACTGTGCGATCATCCGTTTATTAAAATCTTTGGTATCAATGTCAATGGGAAACATACCGGACGCCTCACCGACACCAAGCACTTTCTCACCGCTTAACTGCCAGTGAATATAACCTGCAAGCGTCGTAAAGAAATCAACGCTGCCAACGTGCTCCTCGCCGTTTAGAATCGCCTGATAGAGATGTGCGATGCTCCATCGCTGCGGAATATGATATTGAAAGAGTTCTGTGAGCTTCTCGCTCGCTTCCTGTGTGATGGTGTTTCTCCATGTCCTGAAGGGCACCAGAAGTTCACCGTTCTTGTCAAATGCCATGTATCCATGCATCATGGCGCTAAAACCAATGGATCCGAGTGTCTTGATCGGCGTGCCGTATTTCTCCTGCACGGACTTTGCCAGATCCTGATAGCAGTCCTGAAGCCCTTTCCATATAGCATCCAGGCTGTAGGTCCAGATATTGTTCACCAGCTGGTTCTCCCAGTCGTGGTTTCCGATGGCAAGTACTTCGTGATTCTCATCGATCAGCACTGCCTTGATTCTGGTTGACCCAAACTCAATACCGAGTGCCGTCCTGCCGCTCTCGATTGCGTTTTTTGCATCAAGTCCCATAATTTTGTAACCTCCTGTTCCTTTATTTTTTGTCGCTCCATAGTATGTACTCATAAGGCTATTATAACAATAAGCCTGCTGTAATGCAAGCTTATTGTTTACTCATTTCTAAAATATTTTAGTTTCGTATAATGGTATTATTGTCTGAGCGAGTCCCTCCTCTGTTTCATGCCGCCATTTCGAAGCTTTCAAGGCACAGCTTGCGCCTGAATATCTGTGTAATATCCCAGCCTCAGATACTTTAGCTTCGCTGGTCTGGCTATCTTTAGCCTGACTGCGCTGACCTCGAAGCCAAGTTTCCGCTCTATCCAGTCCGGCACCGAACACATCACCCGCTTTGCACTGCTTTCACTCCTGACTGCGATCACGCAGGCATCTGCACAGCGGACAAACTGCAGTCCGCGGACTGCCGCTTCGCGGCGCGCTCCTTCTGCATGGAGCTGTGTATAAAATAAAAAAAGTCTGGCAATACCAAACTTTTTTAAAGAGCGATAGACGGGGCTCGAACCCGCGGTCTCGACCTTGGCAAGGTCGCGCGTTACCAACTACGCCACTATCGCATATGCAATTAACTTTACGAGACTTAATAAGTATACATGATATCGGACTGTTTGTCAACTTCTTTTTTATTTTTCACAATCTATTCTCGATATTTCAATTCTGTCAAAATATAAATAGCGTAGAAACTGCCAACCGCTCATGTAAAGCGGGTGATGGGAATCGAACCCACGTATCCAGCTTGGAAGGCTGGTGTTCTACCATTGAACTACACCCGCGCAGTGCCCAGAACCGGAATCGAACCAGTGACACGAGGATTTTCAGTCCTCTGCTCTACCGACTGAGCTATCTGGGCGTTTAACCGTGTTCTAGTATACACTACTATATTAAGCCTGTCAATATGGTTTCTGGAAAAATATACAAAAAATAATGGTCACTTTTTGCCATCCGTTCCCTGAAAAGCGGGCATTTGCTGATAAGCCTGAAACTTCTCTGCGATCACATCCGCGGAGAGCGCGTAATGGTAAATCTCAAGCTCTGCCAATTTCCCGTCAAACGAATCCTGGTATTCGTCACCGCCAAGTAAAATCTGGTCTACAACCTTGAGGTCCGGCATGTTTTCCATACTTCCAACCATCAATCCATTAAAATACAGTTTGCCGATATGTGTTATCACATCAAAAGTTACGCAGACATAGGACCACTGACCGGGAACCGCTCGTCTGCAGGCGATATCATGCCACTCATCAGGCTCCCTGTCATCCTTAATCCGGAAAAACAAATCTCCATGCCCGCTGTTTGGCATCAGACTCATAAAGCCATCCATATATGTAATATAGACAATGCTAGACCATGGCTGTGCACTGTCTGGATTTACCCAGAAACAGATCGAATAACTGTCGCTGTACATGACTTCTCTAGGCAGGCGGACACAATTCTCTCCCACTTTGCCGCCCGGAAAACGCAGCGCACCCTGACCGTCGTACACTCCTGTAGTAAAAGTCAGCCCCTCACCGCTATAAACGCCGGTGTACTCCCCATTTTCATCAGCTAAATGCTGTGCGAAAAGAAAGCGAGCCGGACGCATATTATGTGTCAAAAACAGCCTGTCGCGATATTGGTCAAAAAAATCGGTCTCATCGCATGGCATTCCATAAAAATCACCCACACCAAACTGCGCGCCATAGCTTGCGAGCATTTTGACCTGCGCTGTATTCTCGATCCCCTGCGCCACAATCCCACATTCCAAATCTCTTCCAAGACTAATCACATTGCGGAGAATATAGAGACTCTTCTTGCTATATTGCGTCTTATCAAGCAGCTTGGCATCCAGCTTTAACAGCTGGGAGGGTATCCGCTGCAACACATAGAGCGACGAGGAGGCGAAATTATTGATCGCCACTTTAAAACCCAAGTCCAGCAGATTCTGCGCGACTGTATACAGTTTCTCGCCATTCTCTCCAAAATCGTTCTCCTCGATGCAAATCTGAATCTCATCATGTCCGACCTGGTACTTCTCCATACAGTCCGCAATAACTGCAATACTGTCCTTTTGCAGCAGGAATCTGCCTGTCAGCCGCACGTAAAATTCAATTTTGTCAAACTCCGTATCCCGCCATCGCTGTTTTTGCGCGCAGACTGTTTCAAGCACATGCCTTCCCAGCTGGATATCAACACTATACTGCTTCAGCACTGGCATAATCTTCTCCTCCGAAAACACGCCCTTTCCCGGAAAATCCCACTGTATCACAGTCTCCACTGCATAGACATCCGAGGTCTGAATATAGATAACCGGACGGTAAAGAATCTTTAGCTCCTGCCAGATCTCTCCCCGAAAGGCACGTTCTTTTATCAGCTTTTCCTCCTCAATCTGCACACGGATATCCTCGTAGACCACAAAATGCCCCTTCCCGGATTTTTTTACCTGATACATGGCGACATCTGCCTGCTCCAAGATGTCATGAAGCCCCGCATTCACAAACTGACTATAGCTGACACCGATGCTGAAGGACAAAATCTTTTCTACATTTACATCAAAATCCCCTCGGCGCAGCTGTTTCTGTAACGTATGCAGCCGTTCCTCCATATCTGCGCGCGCTATCCTGCCATCACAAAATACTACAAACTCATCGCCGCCCATTCTGACAGCAAGCTGCTCCTGAAATGTTTGATTCAGAAGCACACTGATAAAAACAAGCAGTTCATCCCCTTTTGCATGACCATAGATATCATTGACCAGCTTGAAATTATCAACATCAATATAAAGACAGTGCACCATGGTATCCTCTGGCAGGGACTGCCAAATCTCAAGAAGTCCCCTCCTGTTGTAAAGCCCTGTCAAGTAGTCTGTATTCATCTCTCTATTTTCGAGCCTGCGATAAAATGTCCCCATCATCTGTTTCACCCCACTCTTTGATTACCGTGATAAACCGTTTCCTGATATCCGCAACCAATGCCGCCTTCTCGTCGGCACCGCCTTCAAACGGGACAAAGCCCCCTGCCATAGAGGCATGTCCGCCGCCGTTTCCAATCCCCTCCAATGCCCTGCTGATAATCTTTCCAGCATCGAGCGCTGACCGTTTGCTGCGCACGGAGAGCTTAATGCCGCCGTCCTTTGACGAGTACACCACGGAAAATGCCACCTCCTTGAGCGCCAGCATAAAATCCGAGATATCTGCTATCACCGGACAGTCTATCCCCGTATCTGCAAAGCTGATTTCCTCGCAGACCTCTATATTGGATATCGCCTTGGAGTAGGCAACCAGATCGGCAAAGCAAAGCATGCTGTTCTCAAGCATGGAAATAATCCCATAGTCACACGGATCAAACATTCTGTAGAGCATCTCGATATCCAGCTTGCAGACCCCGCGCGTAAGATTGTTGGTATCAATCCGAATGCCGTATGTGAGCGCAGTCGCGATCTTCTGGTCAACAGGCACATGATTCTCATAAAAATACTGTGCAATCATCGTTGCGCATGCCCCGACCTCCGGGCGGATATCCTTGAAACGGTATTCAAACATATCATTACAGGGATGATGGTCCACACAAATAATCTCATCCCCTGTAATATCAATAATGTTTGAATTTCCTTTCTGAGAATCCACCAGGATCACTTCGTCCTCGTCGCTAAGCACATTCTCCAGCTCGTCCACATTGAGAAGCTCAATGCCTATAATCTCCACTAACTTCCCTGTGCTGTAACGGTCTATTTTTCCTTTATAACATATTGTCGCATTTACCCCGCGTGTCTCAAGCAGCCTCTGTAACCCATATGCGCTTGCAATCGCGTCCGGATCCGGAAAATTATGGGTCTGTATGTACACATGTTCCCTGTTGATTGCCTCATAGAGCCGTTCAAAGTTCGTCATAAATTACCCCCATCACACCTGTTTTCAATCATCATCTAAATAATTTCATCTTACCACAAATTTATGTATCTGTCGCGTATGAACTTTGTGATTTAACCATTATTATTTACTGGAAATTGACTGACATCCATGCTATAATGATTTGCAGCACGCAAAATCATCCGTCGGGAGGTCGATTATGTACAATCTGTTTGAACC
>CAMWJQ010000008.1 GCA_947174615.1 uncultured Lachnospiraceae bacterium | reverse complement strand
GTATGGATATCGCCATACACATGGCAGCTGATAAAACCTTTCACAGGATATATTTTTAAATTCAAAAATATTTAATACATCCCTTAACCCATCAAGTGTATATGGCTGAACATGAGTAAAATCATCATAATATATGTACATACAAGAATGCCAATCGGGTACCATTATAATTAATATACCCCCTCCCTGTTTCAAAACCCTGTGCATCTCATTCAGGTAATTCTGTGGTTTATGGATATGCTCAATCACAGATTTTGAAAATACCACATCAAAATAATCGTCTTCAAATGGAAGCCTGTCCGTCTCCAAATTTATCCCATGATAGACTCCATTAAATGTTTTTTCAAGATCTGTTCCATAAACTTCCATCCCACATCGCTGAAAGCCTCTTAAAAAATCACCTCTGCCACATCCATTGTCAAGCACCTTACTGCCTTTTTTGATTCCAAATCGTTTAACCAAATATCGTGCAAGCTCATATGGATATGTTGTAACAGGTCTTTCTTTTTTACTATAAATTACTTCATTGTAACCTTTCATTTTAAGCAATCTCCTCCACTAACTCCAGATAATTACCTTCTGGATCCCTGCAGAAACATACCTTTGCGTTCCCAGAATCTGATACCATTGGTCTTGATAGAAATGTAACACCTGACTTTTGCAAGATTTTGACCGTCTGTTCTACATTATCCACTGTAATTGCCAAATGCATACATCCTACATCATATATATTCCCCCTAATTTCTGTTGGTTTTTCTTCCTCTCGATGGATAAGTTCAAGCATTGTTCCATCCTCAAATTTGAGTTTATATAATTCTAACCTTGTGTTTACCAATCCCAGCACTGTGTCAATATAATTCCCCTTTTCAAAAGCATGTACCGCCTCATTCATCCCAAAATTTTTACAATAAAAATCTTTCATGTTTTCCAAATTATTGACATAAATGCCTGTATGCCTTATTTTTAACATTTTACCTCTCTAACAATCTCTTTCATGGCTTCTATTAATATATCCATACCCTCTATCAAGGCATCATCCGGAATCGTAAGCGGTGGTCCGATTTTAATGGTTCCTGTCATCGTCCTAATAGACATCAATCCTTTTTCATATGCTCTCTCTATAATACGATCAACCAATTCAACATCCAGTTCCCTTGTTTTAGGTTTCACCACAACAGCAGCAAACGCCATCCCCATTCCATGAACGGCGCATATCCTGTCAGGAAATAATTCTTTCATCTGCATAAATTTATCACGAATAATTGTTTCTTTACGTTTTGCCTCCTCAACAAGATGATGTTTTTCCATGTATTTCAGATTAGCAAGTGCGCTCGCACATGGGATTGGGCTTCCACCATGTGTACTATTAAGTGATCCATCCACATCAATAATCTCTTTTCTACTCAGTACCGCTGAAAGAGGTAATGCTCCACTTACCGCCTTTCCACAACAGATAATGTCCACATCTACCCCATAATACTCATAACCGAACAATTTTCCAGTCCTTCCAAATCCCGCCTGTACCTCATCTGACACAAGCAATGCATTTTTTCTGGTCAAAAATGCTCTTAGTGCCTTAATATATCCTATGGGATAAAACAGTGCTGCCCATCCCTGGTAAGGTTCAAAGATAGCCCCCGCAATTGTATCAAGATCAACCCCCTGTGATTCCAGTATTTTAATATCCCTTTCAAAGAGCTGCTGTCCCTTTTCCTCATCATAAATCTGTGACATATCTTCAAACGCATCTGTCGGGCAATCAATATGATAAATACATGGATCTAAATTTCCAATCCATGCCTGTGCCTGCGGCTTTCCCGCCATAGTCTGCGCCCCCATAGTCTTCCCATGAAAGGCACCACCAAAAGATATCATCCCCAGTTTGTCCTTCCTCTGCTTTATCCCATGCATTCTGCATAATTTCAAGGCACACTCCGTTGTCTCCGAACCCGTTGTCAGGAAAAACACCTTATCCATGTCAGGTGGTGCCATCCTAACCAGCTGTTCTGCTAACAGGGAACGAATTTCCGACGGATAATAATAACTGTTCAACATAGGCTTATCAATCATTTCACGTATAGATTCCACCATCCCAGAATTCCCATGTCCTGAATTTGTGACAAAAATGCCGGACGAAAAATCAATCCAAATATTCCCCCATTTATCAAAGATCTGATAGTCAACAGCCCTGTCCCATACGGCTAAAAGTTGATGGTTCATTGACCATGGTTCATATTTTATGGAGCGTTCAAGAATGGGGAGACTTTCCGGAACGGGAAGCTTTGTACATATCCTCCGGTTCTTCGTTTCAACCTTCTCTACTTCTTTTGGAATGCGGTTAAATAAATACTCTTCAGCCATTTTATATCCATACCTTTCCTAATATGTTTCAAAATTTTCTTTTAGATATTCATAGATTTCGGAACCCGATCTCTCTATTTGATATTCCAACAGCTTGAAATCGTCTTCCGTATCTACCTCCACGCATATAGGCGATTGATATCCAAGCATATTTTTCCCATGCAGAATCCCATGATTAATAACAAACTCTGTTTTGATGACATCAACATATCCGTCAGGGATATACACGTCAGGGAACTTCTGCCTTCCGTCATTTGCATCCTCATTTGAAAGCCCCTTACGGATACTTTCAAAATATCCTTCTTCATTTCGCTCAAACCATTTATATGGTGATTCTGACGCTAAATGCCCGGAACGTAGCGAGGTAGCCCGTCTAGCTTCTTTCATTTTTTGAATCGCATCATCAATGATGGCAATTTCCCGCAAAGGTGTTGTCGGTCTGATATGTACGATATATTCCGGCACTTTACGCTCATTTTTATTAAACCATTGAATGGCATGGGAGACAAAACCAATATCTCCTGACAGGTCATCTGCCAAATTCACTGGTCTTAGAAATGGGACTTCTGCACCATAGTCCCTTGCAATCGATGCTATCTCTTCCAAATCCGTTGAAACAACCACTCGGTCGATACATCCAGACAGCCTTGCTGCCACAATGGAATACGCTATAAGCGGATAACCTTTCAGCTTCCGAATATTTTTTTTAGGAACGCCCTTTGATCCTCCTCTTGCCGGAATCAGCGCCATTGTGATATTGGGGTGTATGTTATATTTATTGTCAAACATCTTTTTGCCTGCCTTTGCCATACTTAGATACAAACTCTTTTTCCACAATCTCGCATATAATATGTCCTGTCATAATATGCATCTCTTGAATACGCGGAGTTTCAGCCGACGGAATGTCAATTGTTATATCTGTCAAGTGTTTCATTGTACAATCCTTATTTCCAGTAAAAGCTATTGTTGACATATTTAACTTCCTAGCTGCTTCAAATGCTTCAATAATATTTTTTGATTCACCACTTGTAGAAATTCCAATCAATATATCCCCTGGTCTGCCTTTAGCCTCAACCTGTCTCGCAAAAACTCTATCAAATGAGTAGTCGTTTCCTATCGCTGTTAGTGTTGATGTATTAACTGTAAGCGCTTCCGCATTCAGAGCCTTGCGCTCATGGTAAAACCGACTAACAAATTCCGTTGCTATGTGCTGTGCATCTGCAGCGCTTCCTCCATTTCCACACAATAATATTTGTCCGCCTTTCTTCAATGACTTGTGAATCATTTCCGCAACAGCATAAATCTTATCCCGCAGGTCATAATTGTTTATTATGGAATCAACTGTCTTTTTATGTTCCAACAGATCTGATATTACAATGTTATTTAGGCTTTCGTTCTTTTCACTCTGATTTCCGAAAAGCAATGAATAAACAGCTGACAAACATCCGTCTCCTCCATTGCATTCCAAAACAATATCTGCTACCTGTTTCACTTCCTTTATTGCGTCCGCAGGACATATACCAATTCCAACTGTACGAATGGTCTCTATATCATATTTCCCATCTCCAATGTAACAAATAGCGGAAAGAGGGATATTTTCTTTATATGAAATTTCTTCTACTGCTTTTTCCTTTTCCTTACAGCCGGAATAAAAGTAATCCGGACGCAACTTCTCGTTTAAAGCATTTGTAAACCTATCTGTTTCTCCGGAAATAATGCCAAACTTAATTCCTTTATTATGGAGCAATGAAATCGTGTCTAAATCCTTAAAGCACACTTTTTTATTCATCTCTGCCCCATCTGACAACATCACCCTGCCATCTGTAAGGACGCCGTCAATATCCGTTATCACAGCTTTTATTGAATTCACATCCATTTTGCCTATCCTCTCAGTTTCTCCTTGACTGCTTCCTCTCCCGGTGTCAGAATTCTCTCACCTGTTCCTAATGCCAATTCAACCGTCCTAATATCCTTTACTAACCTCTGCAAATCATCTACTTCCAACGAAGCCGCCTGATCTGAGCCATACATTGCCCTATCCAGTGTGATATGACGCTCTATAGAAGTTGCCCCTCTCGCAGCTGCGGCTAAAGATACGATCCTTCCTGTTTCATGCCCACTGTATCCTACGTCACAGCCATATCGCTCTTTTAATGTCTCGATCATCTTTAAATTGGCATCTTCATTTTTCATAGGATATGTACTGTTACAATGCATCAACTCAAACGGACAGTCATGCTTTCGGAATATCGCTACAGCCCTGTCAATTTCTTCCCATGTACTCATTCCTGTCGCAATAAAAGTATGCTTTTTCTCCTGCGCTATCATTTCAAGCAGGTCTTCTCTTACCAACATAGCAGAAGCGACTTTATTGTATTTCAAGTCATACTGTCTTAAAAACATTTGGGAATCAATATCCCATGCAGATGCAAACCATTCAATGTTTCTTTCTTTACAGTAAGTATCAATAACATCATATTCCTCTTTCCCAAACTCAAGCCCCTTTTTTTGCGCACGCTGCGTCGTTCCCCACGGGCTCTCCCTATAACTGTCAAGGTATTCTTTTGTATATACCTTGTCCACTGTTCGTTTTTGGAATTTCACCGCATCACACCCACATAGTACTGACCATTCAATTAACTTCTTGGCAAGTTCCATATCTCCGTTATGATTTATCCCAATTTCTGCCGTAATAAATATGTGTCTCATTTTATTTCCTCCATCTTCTCTATGTTCCTTTTAACAAATCACCTGTTCTCAATTATCTGATTTAATCCATAAATAAATCATCAAATCTGACTCTGCCAAACAATTCTAATCTTCCACCCCGGGTTGCATTATATATTTTAATTCCCCGGCTATCCGTATATTTTTTTGCCGCATGATATGCCAACGTAACTCTCTCTGTATAACCTACGGAAATCTCTGAATCTGAATGATAAAAACACTCATAACTGCCTTCTTGTTGTGCATATGAAAAATCAACGCCAATGAGATATATCTCTTCAAATCCCATATATGCAGCCAACTGCATACAGGAATAAATAACTGTCCCGCCTGCGTAACACTTTTTGGAAAAATCTTCCGAGAACAAGGGGAGTCTTTTTTCATTCACATCACATACAACATGAAATTTGAGTATTTTTTTATCATGCTCCTTCCCCCAGAACACATCATCCGTATCACCAATAAACGCACACTGGCATCCCATATTTTCTAACTTATCATACATTTTCGGACAGTCCCATCCCTGTACCACAACATAGAATGTCGGTCTCCAATCAGTTTGTTCAAATGCATAAAATATAGAGTTGACACCAAAGGAAATTTCACCCTTTTGATGTAACAAATTCAAGTCACGAGCATTCAGGCTTGGACCATTTCCAATAATAAAACATCTTCTTCCCTTATATTTATCCCTATATCCTTCAATGACTAGATTATGATACTCCTTAATCTCATCCGAGCAATCAAATAAATTGATCTCATTTTCCCCAAAAACTACCGGAGGGTCTTCAAATTCTGCTTTAAAGATCTGTGCAAAATTTACATAGTCCACTTTATCTTCATACTCTACATGATATGCATTTTTCTGCAGTATCTTTATTATTATATTGGGAGTTTTATGATCTATCAGCAAGATAGGAGTTTTCTGACACAGTCTGCATATTTTCTCATATAACCAAAAAGAAAAAAGTGTTCTACCTTTTATCGCATACTTTTTATCGTTTTCTATCATCCCTACAATATAATTTTCAAAATATAGTGGCGGATTATTGGATGTAAAATCCGGAGGGCAGTCACAAAACAAAAGATACTGTTCTATTCCCCTTTCTTTTAAAAGCTTTTCTCCTTCACTTGCATGTGTAAAACTGATTACAATAAAATAATCAGCATAATCCGTCTCATATTCTTCTAAAGATATGACTTTCTTACCACAAAAAAATGTCTTTATTTTGTCACTAGACGAATCTACAAAAGCAACAATATTATCCTCACCAATATTCCGTACTACCCTTCTTCCGCGTACTCCGGCACCCCAAACTACATATTTCATGGAATTATTCTCCTAATTTTTTATGATGTTCTAGCTGACATATAATGCATATCCCGCAACTGTATTATTAAATCCTTTTGCTTTAAGCATTTCCACATTCTCTTTTAACTATTCGATACCTGAGGCTGATACAATAAAACTATTTTGTTTATCAATTTCAGATAATTCATAAATATTTTTATCATTTAACATATTTTGACCATCTTCACGAGTCGATACCAAAAAACCTTGAATCTTTTCAGTCGCATTCTCCCTAATAAAACGCTTATATACATGTTTTCCAATATAACCTGTCCCAAATATATATACATCTTTTTTTGATGACAAAATATGATTCCAAAGGCAATCCCTGTCAATCGGTTCAGGCCAGCCATTATTTATAGCAACCCTTACATACACATTGACTTTCTTTTCAAACTCTTTAGACCATAAACTACTTTCTTTTATCAGCTTTTGGTGCATTTCATCTTTTTCACGGTTCCAAATAATTTTAGAAGCCATCAAAATCTCAGGGCAGATAACCCGATACTCACCATATCGTTCTGTATACTCATCCTGAAATAAATCTTTGTCATAAATATTAAACATTCTATATAAATTATGATCACAGTCCATATTTTCTGAAAATTTAATCACTTCAGAATACTTGTTATAGTAATAGAACTTCTCACCCTTATTCACAAGGCATTCTCGTGCCGTAGGTCTTAATGCAAATTCAAGATCTCCGTTTTCCCTGATATTTTTTATTGCTAATATAGCCGAATTAACCAAGCAGACATCCTCTTTTGCGATTCCATATTTCTCAAGAAATTTTTCCAGCTCGTCTATGTATCTCAGCATAATGTTTTATCCCCTGCGCCATCTTTATTGCCCTTCTTCAAATGCCTGTCAACAATGCCAGCCACTAAATATGCCTGTTCGTAATTATCCGTAGTATGGATAATGATGT
Organism: uncultured Lachnospiraceae bacterium; assembly: GCA_947174615.1. GTDB lineage: Bacteria > Bacillota > Clostridia > Lachnospirales > Lachnospiraceae > COE1. Next base: position 14,461 of record CAMWJQ010000008.1, on the reverse strand, counting down.
CTTTTATATAATTGTCTATTTCATTTTTATGTTTGTTCCGAATCCTTTCCTTCATTTCCATCCCTGCCCCCGAGATTGTATGTCCAAATCTTTTGATCCTAAATTTCGGACTATGTAAATAAAATTTCACGATTCTGACTTTACACTTATCCTGTTTTAACATCCGCAACAGCTTTGTATGAATCTGCCACTCTTCCACATCATCTGTTGAATACACTGCCTTAACAAAACCTGTAAACTCTTCTTCATCCATTATGATATCGAACCAACTCACTACCTCCGCTGTTTCCCTCATTTCTTCAATAATCCTATCTGCAAGCAATTTTGCTGGTGGCCATATAATCGCATACATTGCCTTTTTCCATTCAATAATTTTTTCTCTTAACATGTTTTCAATCAATGCTACCTCTTTACTGTCTCTTTGCTGCATCATCCATTTCCTGTCTGCTACAGTTAATGTCGCCTTAAAATCCCGTTTCATTCTTACTTTTTCATCTGCATTTTGCAGATATTTTGCAACTTTTTCCACCTGATCACAAATCCGAAACAGCGAATCCACAATAATAATTCTCTCCTTATTGTTCTCATGAGTAGGCACAACTTCCCTATCAATAAGCGCTATCAACAAGTCATATCTCAAAAAGTCATCTCCATTGAACTGCATCATCATAAGCTCATTTTTATCAATATCAATAATGTCAGGCACATCTAATGGCATATATTCTGGAATGTATTCTTCACATAAATATGAATATATATATCCATTAAAAAAATGGTGATATCCTGATTCTTTTAAAAGATAAAGAATCTCATTTTGATATGCCTCACTTACAGCAACTAAAATAGAACTTTCTTTATTCTCTAGGTCACAGAATTCATAAATGTTCTTATCAAATATTTTTCCCGGTGTATTCATACATTTGTTCGACACGATAAAACCCACTATATTTTCAGTATAGTTCAAATATTCTATTACATGATATAAACGCTTTCCGACGATACCAGCACCATAGATATATATCTTCGGATTTGCTTGAAGAAACGTTTCAAATTCATTTTCCAATTCATTTCGTCTTATTTCATCTGTGTACAATTATCCAATCTCCAAAACTTCTTTATTCGATATGAAATCTTCTAACTTGATTCCATTAATTGCTTGCCTGTTCTCAATATGATGTCAGCTTCTTCTTTTGTGAACAAATTGATCAAATTATCATTGCCCCAAAACATATCTCTATATTTATCAAACTCCATATCATAAAAGTCCGCCAAAATATCTGTTATCCCAAAATACTTAGACAGTACAATACGATGATACCCATCCAAAACATATCTTTCCTTAGGATTTATCTTTATGGAAAAGGATTCTGGTTCTCTGTTTATCTTATAATTCATTGTTCTTTCAACTAATGCGTTCCATCTTAGATAAGAAGTTTTTTCTTTGGCATAATTACCAATTAATTTTAAATACAAATTTTTTCCAACAGAATTTCGCTCCATTATGTAATCAATTGCAAGATAAACAACTACTGGATAGGGTGCATAAAAGCAGTATTTTTGTAAACAATCCTGAAAAATCTCTTCTACGCACTCTATTTGGTTTTTCAAATAGGGTGTGCCGCAACAAAAATCTATTAAATAAGAATAGATTGATACATATTGTGCAAAACCAAGATGCTTTAATGTATCTTCGATCTGCAAAGAATTTCTATCATGTGCTGCAATAACTACAAAACAATTTCTATCTATATTTTTTATCTCTTTTATTCCAATCGGATCACTCTCCTGACGTTCTGTGACAACAAATCCTGCAAAATTATTCTCATATCCCATTTGTGTAATTGCCTTTACAAATTTCTTTCCATGTCCCCCTGCACCATATACTACAAATTTATTGCTTTTAATTTTATCAAGGATTTGCTCATATGTTTTCATTTTTAGTCACTCCTTTTGGCAAGTCATGTTTAAGAATACCCTCTATCATATCCGCTACTCTTCGTGAAGCCTTTCCATCTTCCAATACTCCCATTTTTTTCAGACAGCTCTCTAATATACCCAAATATCGTTCTTCGTCAAATGAATATATTAAATTTTGCAATTCTTGATTATTTTGGGCCAAGGGAAACGGTATATCTGCAATTTTCCACGTCAAAGCTCCTCTGTCAGCAACATAATCTTTTATATCATCCGCATATAAAAAGACCGGAATCCGCATCAAAGACGCATCAAAAGCAGCACTGGAATAATCTGAAACAAACACATCCGCACCCGCCAATACCTCATACAAATCATCTCTTTCACTGATGTCTATCATACAACTTTGTCTTTCCATCTGTATTTTCTGCATTCGTAATGTTAATTGCGGATGTAATCGAACCATGACATACCATTCTCCGCCAAATCTGCTATGAAGCGCCGCTCTCATTTTGTCATAATCTAATGTAAATAGTTCTGAAAAAACTTCTCTTGTTGTTCCCTGACTTCCGCCCCGAAAAGTAGGAGCATATATCACAATCTTAGCCTGCGTGGGTAGACCATATTCCTTTCTAACCTTTTGATATTGTTCTTTTCTGCAATTAATCAAAATATCACATCTAGGTGATCCTGTTATTTTAACCGGTTCATTCCAAAATGCTGTTTTCCAAATATTGCTGCACCATTGTGAATTAGACAACAACACATCCACATTCTTTGCGTCACTTTTACTGACAAGCTCTGCTATTTTAGAGAAGTTATTTCCCCTGAGCCTCCCAACAGATTTGAATCCTATGGCACCATGCCAGGTCAAAATATAAAATTGTCCTTTTCGTTTTCTAGTTCCGTAATTTTTTCTCGCATTATCTATCCATACTTTTGCAGTAGATAAATGGTATGCTCTATTCCATAAAGTATTTTTTACCAAATGAATATCTTCCGGAAATTCTTTAGAAATATCATTTACTAACCAATACAATTTATAAGAAGCTCCACTTCCATGAATTCTTTGAAGAAGCTCCTCTGCTATATATTTAGGATTACAACAATATCCGCCGCCTTCAAAAGCACTAAAAACAATCTTTTTTTCTTGAATATGCAGCAATCCGCAAATATAGTATGGAATCCTGCACAAGCCGGCTTTAATCTGTCGTTTAAAAATGTATAACTCTTCTTTTGACATCTGTTTTTCCCATTTTAAAGTTTCCTGATAATTTCCGAATACATATCTTCAAAGCGTTCTTGAGGTGTCCAGCCTAATTCCATAAGTTTTTTTCCTGATAACCTGATTCCGGTATGTGCTGCATAACCATATTTATTATCTTTTGGTATTTCATACACCACTTTGATCTTTCCATTCGCAATTTTGTTTGCAACAAATTCCGCCATCTGGTCTATCGTCATGGTGTGCTTTTCATTCACAACGTTATACGCTTCTCCATTTTTTCCATGTTCTAAAATCATCAATAGCCCTGCAATCGCATCCCTAATACCACAATAGTTTCCCATAGAACTTCCATCTGTATGAAGAATAATATCCGTACCCTCTTTTACTGCTCTTGCAAACTGGGCAAAAACTCTGTTTTCGGTTGGCAAAAGTTCATCTCCAAAAGTTTGAGCCAATCTTGCAATTTTCACTGGAACACCATATTCGTTAAAATAGGAATAACAGATATTTTCGGCCATCCGTTTTCCCAAAGAATAGCAGCTTCTTACATTCAACAACTCAATATCGCCATATTCATGTTCTAATACCTTGTGTCCGTCGGTGCAGTCAATATCTCCATATATTTCCACACTCGAAAGAAATACCATACTTTTCAGCCTGCACCGCTTGGCAAGTTCCAACATGTTTTGCGTTGCGTTGATAATACTTCTTGTCACCTCCACCGGATGCGAGACCATTTCCATAGATTTTGTAATAGACGCACAGTGAATGATATAGTCAAAGTTCCTGTTCATTTTGTTCATCTGTTGTTCATCTGTCAGATCGGTATGAACCAATTCAGCTTTATCCGAAAGCAGTTCTTGCGCTTTATCTATATTTCTGACTATGGCAACAATTCTCGCGCTTTGATCATGCTGATAAATATATTCTGCTAACTTCCAACCTATATATCCAGTTGCTCCGGTAATACAGTATTCTGCCATTTCATCACTCCTCGATACCATATATCTGTGAATTTTCTTTTGCATCCAACAGCGCTCTCATAATATAAAAATCTTCTGGGGTAGTAACCTTAATATTGTCACGGGGACCGTCAACTAAATACATCCGTTTACCATAATGCTGCATCATGGTACATGAATCAATATAATCTGTAATTCCTTCTTCAAGCGCCATACGATGCATATGAAGTATCTCTTTTAGCCAAAAACTCTGTGGAGCTCTTGCCAACCTAGAATGATCCCTTTGGGGAATATGCATAATCAGCCCATCTTCTTCTACTTCCATGATTGTTTCAGTAACAGATATTGTAGTAATTGCAGATCCATATTTTTTTACACTTTCTATATTTTTAGTTATGAGTTCTGCATTAATAAGCGGACGAACACCGTCATGTATCAAAACTATTGCATCATTTTTTCCAACAATATTTTCTATGGCTTTCAATCCTTCAAAAATGGACAATTGACTTGTAACCCCTCCGGAAACTATCTGTTGTACTTTTTTCAAATTATAGTTTTCCGTTAGTTTGCGCATATGTTCTATCCATGTTGAAATACATACAACTACAATTCCATCAACTTCTGGATGTTTTTCAAAATTTTCCAATGTATGAATAATAATTGGTTTCCCATGCATTTCCAAAAATTGTTTTGGTTTTTCTTTACTATTCATCCTTTTTCCTGCTCCGCCTGCAAAAATAACTGCAAAATTCATTGTATTCTCCTTGATATATCCCTCGATTGCAAATATTCTACCTACCATAAATCGCATTTTATTTACAAATATTTTTGCTTTCCAATATTGTATATATTATCTGCCAAACATATTTTTAAACTAAAATCAATCCCCGACGCAAGCAATGGTTTTTAACTATGCAACAAAAAATCTGATGCAAAATACGACAATTCCATACTTTACATCAGATTCCATTCGCTTTACTCTGTATTCTCTTTTAAACCACGGCTTCAATAATTGTTTTTCCCTCTACCTGCAGCTCTTTAACTCCTATCTCTTTCTTTTTATTAAAGTTAAAGCTTATCAAATACCCTTTCTCTTGGTGAAAATAATCAAGATATTCCGCAAGCTGCCGCTCGCCACGCTCATTATATTCATTCCCATGCCAAATTTTAAGTTCTATGACAAACTGTTCCCCAAGATAGTCCACAACCACATCCGTCCGCTTCGCATCCCGTGTTTGCGCCTCAATATAATAGTTTCCTATACCGTTTATAATCGGCTTTAAGTACAGCAGAAATAATTTGCGACCATAAGCTTCCACAAATTTTTCATCCTTTTCACTATATATGTCTGCGAAATACTCCACAAACTTTTTAAGCGCATGTTCCATATTGAAGCTTTGGTTTTGGATAAATTGATTTCTATTTCCCTGCCCATACAGGAATATCTCGCTTTTGACCGATTCCTCTGCTATAAACAGATTGAGCAGATACATTTCAAAAATACGGTTTGCTACAGTAACATAACCGTCCTGTTCTTTTAAGAAGCCAAACATAACCCCCAAATTTATGGATTTTTCCGCAGGACTAAAGGATATACGTTTTCCTTGATACAGGATTTCCTCTATCATATTCCGCAAATCCTTATAGGTATCCAACTGCTTTATCATGCTGTCAAACAGCGGCACATTAGTTTTCATCATTTGCTTTACCGCTTCTGCAATCCCCTCCCGCGTCCATACCAGCCGGGGCGATGCAAAAAACGCATTACGTGGCAGTTTCTCATCCATCATTTTACAAACTGCCGAAACAAGATATGGATATCCAGAAGTATATTGATAAATCTCCTTCGCAATCGCCACAGTATTCATTCCTGTCTGATGATCCGCTTCGTATTCATCCAGCATCACCGCGATCTGTTCTGCTGAAAGACTCATGTCAATATCAAAATCCGCCGCAATGTTCCACGGACTGTTATACTGGCGTTCTTCATCAGGGCGAAGCTTAAGTTTCAAATTTTTAATATCATATACCCCTGCAAGAATAACCGAGTGAAAAATCTGACGTTTTTCCCTGTCCAAATAGTATCCCCTAAGCTGTGCAAGAAAGTCAATGAATACTTGATTATTGGATGCGCTGTCTACCTCATCAATCATTAGAACAATTGGATTTGGAGATATCCTACATATCGTGCTCAGAGAAAAAAACATATTCCCTATGGTTTTTTCTTCTTGGTTCTTGAAACAATTTAAAGCCTTTAATGCTTCTGCTTGAATCGATTTCATTGATTCCTTTTCCAAAGTAATCAGTTCTTCAATTGATTTCATAAATGATATCGCAAACTTCTGTTCATCAAAAAAATTAGCTGTGCTCATCATTTGGAAATCCATGAAAAAAACAATGTAATCGTCTCTTAGATATTCCGCCAGCGCTTTGAGCGTTGTTGTTTTGCCATATTGCCTTCCTCTATTGATGAGAAAATAGCTTCCTTCCTCTACATAATCTTCCTTTATTCTTTTTAGCCGCTCATCAAGCTTTACCATATAATGCTTTTGCGGGTTACAGGAACCTGTTATATTAAACCTGCGTTTCATTCCATGCTCCTCCATTATGCCTCTATCGTCACAAGTTCATTTTATCATTGCAGCAAACATATGTAAACAAAAGAAATTTTATTACAATCAACTCTAATGTAAAGTATGAAATTGTCAAGGTTCCTATTCATCTATATCCAAATATCAGATAAAAACTAGTTTAGATAAGCTTCCGGCTCATTCAATATAATATCCGTTATCCCCTGCGCCTCAAGCTGTGTAAAATCAAGTCTGCCGCCTGTTGGCTTTTCCGGATACAGATGTCCGGACATCCATGCCCTTACCGTATATCCGGCAAGCTGTTCTACTGTGAGATCGATTCCTCTCCAAAACGGATGAAGTGCAACCGCCCCGCAGCCACCTTTGATTTTATACATGCAGTTAGACGCTCTATTGTCAAGTACGCCAAGCTCCGTATTCGAATCAAGCATTTTAATTTTTTCCAGCGAATTTGCATAAAAAGTGGAATATATAATTGCGTCCTGCAATCCCCGCTTATGCACCATTTCGATAATTTTTTCTTCCATGCCATCATACGGATAGACACTGTTTTTTAATTCTATATTTAACTTCAGTCCTGATTTTAAGCGCATATCCAATAAGTCAAAAACTTCATCCATTGTAGGAATTGATTGTGTCGACCTGTCATCTGCATAAATATGCAGTTTTTTTATTTGAGACAATGTATAATCCCTTACAAACCCTATCCCTTCCGTGGTCCTGTCCACGCGTTCATCATGAATCACTACGAGTTCCCCATCCTTCGTAAGCTGAATATCAAGCTCGATTCCCGTAAGCCCTTGCACATTCATTGCCTTTTCAAATGCAAGCAGCGTGTTCTCTGGATTCATTTGACTGCATCCTCTGTGTGCCCATATCTTCATATATATTTCCCCTAGCCCTTCCAAAGTTTGCGAATTTGGGCGTCAGCACAAATTTGCCGATTTACCTATCTTCCCTGCGACTTTAAAAATGCCTCCATAATCCCCGCCATTGTAACGCTGTCACCTCTTGTCAGTTTAAAATCTTTTTTCCTGTCACCGTTAATTCTGGATAACAAATCGCTTATTTCATATCTGAGTCCATCCCCAAGAAAGCGTTCTGAAAACCGTTCCACGTCATCCGGATTTTCGCGGCGTACCTCAAAGTAATTTGTCTTCCACCACGGCGCTTCTGCTGTGATATATCCCTTTGTTCCCGAAATCAACAGTTTGCCCTCCGATTTTACGCCAAGTCCGCATTTTGCGGTGGCAAGTCCGTTTGGATAACGCAGATAAACTTTTGTATAAATATCAATTCCACAAGCGTCACAGACTGTTTCAAACTGAATACTTTCATAATCGTGACCATATATTTTTAATATAGGAAGCAAGCAGTAGCTTCCAAGCTCCGTGAAGCTTCCACCATACTTTAAGTCTTTCAGTTCCCTGTTGTTATCATCCTCTAATTTTGTGAAGCAAGCCTCCACGTCCTTAATAGTGCCGATTGTCCCCCCACATGCTATTCCAAGCAGTTTCGTAAAGCCCGGACAATATGCGGTCTTTATTCCTTCAAATAATACAAGATTATTTTTTCTTGCAAGCTCAAACAATTCTTCCGACTGTTTTTTAAAAAGGCACATTGGCTTCTCGCAAAGAACATGCTTTCCATGCTCTAAAGCTTGTTTTATGTATTCATAATGTGTTTCATGCGGTGAGGCGATATATGCAATATCCAACGAATGATAGAATTCCTCCAAGTCCTCATATGCATCAATCCCCCATCTGTTTGCAAATAACTGCGCGCTTTTTATGTGTGGATTGTATACGCTCTGTGTATTCACTCCGCTTACAAGTGCAGCCTCTGTTACAAAACGGTTTGCAATACGCCCTGTACCGATAATGCCAATTCTCTGTATTGATGTTTTTTTGGCACGCAACATTGTGCTGGATATATTCTTTGTTCGGTCAAGGTATATTACTTTACAGTATTCCTTTAAATAGTCAAACTTCCCTGTCCAGTCGGAACCTACCGTAAAAATATCAATATTGTATTTTTTGATGTCCCTGAATTTCTGTCCCTGTGATTCCTCCACAATAATCTCATCTGCAAACCCTGTTCTTTTAACATTTTCAATCCTTGTCATTAAGGAATCCATCACATTAAGTTTTCCTCTCGCCTGGTCATATTCCTCTGATGTTACGCCAACAATCAGATAATCGCCAAGCTGTTTTGCACGCTGCAGCAGCCGGTAGTGTCCCTCATGCAGCAGATCAAATGTCCCATATGTTATTACCTTTACCATCCTGTCTCCCACACCGTTCCCAGCACGGTTTCTATATTTTATCTGTAAAGCTTGTCGTTACATTAAAACAGTATTTTTTACATACTCATGTACTTTTTGTCCGCAGCTCCCGTCATTATTTGCTGCAATATCCTTATATGACATAATTTGCTTCTCTCTGTGAAACTGCTGCCCTGTAATATTTCCGTCCAAAAAATCCTTCAATGAATTAAATGCGTTTTCACAACAACAGTATTTCAACCACTGAGAACAGTCATTAAAACCATCCTCATGCTCCCTCAGCTCCTCCACATCAAATTTGATTTCAATCTCCTTGAATTCATTTTTTTCTATATCAAAATCGTAAAGTTTCCTTTCAGGATAATAAAACAGCTTATATCTGCCTTTCTCCTCAATCGACCATACAAGTCCATACCTTCCTGTTGTATGAAAATATTCCTTGGAAACAACTTCCATATTTTCTATGTTTGGAACACGAACATTCCACTCAGAAAACACCCCTGTTTCCACGTCTAATTTTATGTCCATATTTCCCCAATTCCGAGTAAAATAAATTATTTTTCCGATGAATGCCCACCCGCCTAACGGATACTCATCTGTCAGAGTCTTGTAAGTTGGATGAACACATTCAAACCCATCTGGAAATCCTGTATACTCCCTTACAATCCCAGTTTTTGGATTCCAGTTCAGTATTGTCTGTCCCTTGTAGGGTAGCATCCATATGCTGTCACTTATATCTTTCATACTAATATACCCACCCTGATTCTTGGTGTGCAACTCCAGCACTTCATACTTACCACTTTCTATATCAAGCACATATACCTGGCTGTCGATCGGTGATGCAATATACAGTATGCCGTCAATAATCCGAGAACCTCCCATCACTTTCTCGTTACGTTCATTATCCTTTACAAATATGCTGATGTCATCTTCAAAATACCGTATTTTGTCGGTTTCCGTGTCAAATATCACCAACGCCGGATAGTTGAGCGGCAGTAGGATAAGATATTTTTCATATGACCAAGCGCCGGAAAACGCGCCGCTGTTGACACCGTTACGTTTTTCAAGCTCAACTTTTCTTTCAATTCCCTTGTCATTCAACACAAGAATGTCCTGCGCATTTCTTGGACAGACATATCTTTTCCCGTTTATTTCATGCACTTCTAGATAATACGCCCCACCTGCATACTCTGATAAATCGCAGAAATATTTGTAATCATATTGATATGGCTCTGACACATACAACTTATTACCTTGTACAATCGCAAACCTGTCTTTTTCCCTATAATCGAAACCAGTCCCGACAATCTGTCCTCTCCAACTGTCCTCTTTCGGCAGGCTGTGAAGCTGATTGCTCAAAATAAACATCGGTTTCCCCACAATGCCAAACACAGAAGTCACCGACGTTCCCGAATCCCCGATATACGCATCACTCCAGGATATCGCATCTGTCATATCCGGTGTATCGTCAAAAATACCGATATCATTTTCAATATAATACCTCTTAATTCGCATAAACTCTGCCTTATACCCCGGACGCATGGAATCAAACGTCGATTCCAACAGCGGGTGTGGTCTCCAAAGAATGCAGGAATCATCTCGTCCATTAAACGTGTCAAACACATATCGAAGCTTTTTCAAAAAAGCATTTGTATCGCCAAGCATACCACCAATACTGGTATTATAGAAATACACCTTCCGACCTTCCATCTTCTTTTTCCACGCCATTGGTGGTTCAGAAGGATTTTTACACTTATTGATAACCCTGTCAAACTTCGGACTGCCAAACGGCAGGAATTTCTTATCGGGTATCCTTTCATCAAAATAATCCCGAAACATGGGTGCCTGTGTCACAATGTAATTTGCATTAAAATATGCAGGTAGCGTCTTCTGTCCCTCACTCATACCTCCTGTCGTACTATAATAGGGTACATATACAAGGCAATCCGTAAATTTCTTTAAATTTGCCGAATAAAACCTCGGATGAATGCTTGTGACAAGATTCCAATTATCATAAGGATTATGAGTATAAATGACATCTGGTCTAATATGCTCAAAATCATATTTCTGCCAGTCCGTAATCTCGATATCCTTTGGATAATCATGTCCCTCATAATGAATCTTCCCAAGACTGCGATCCGAATTTAAATCATAGTAAGGAATCGGAACACAATATGCATCGCAATCTGGATCAGCTTTTGCCGCGAGATAAATACTCTCCAAGCTGTCCCACATAGATGCTTTATAAGGAAAGAATACAATTTCTTTCCTTACTACAATGTCATTTTTTACGCTATTTTCTATTTTTATAAGCTGCTTACGCAATGATTTATATGCTTTGTTTCCATTGATATTTCCGCTGTTAATGTCTTCATAAACCTGAAACAACAACTCGCAGTATTCCTCAAGGCACAAAACACAAACATGCCCTTCGCCTTCTAGTTTTTCAATAATCTCTCCAAGAGACACTGCCGTTGTCTGACATTCTGCAATCATGTCCTGTGCATAAACAGCATTCTTCTGCGCCATTGCATTCTTTATTTCTTCTTGAGCCTTCTGCAGACTGTTTATAATGTCGAGTATTTCTTTTTTCTGCGCTTTTCTCATTAGATAATCTAAACTCCTTTCACAGTCTGTAAATTTGGGTACACGCACAAATTTACTCTATGAAAAATTTATTTTTCACAGTTGCTCCTGCAGTTTCCGCGCACGGCAATTCAGATACCATGCGCAATGCGGTGGATAAATAGGGAACCATAGCCGCCCGATTGGACGGTGCCAAATCAGCTGTTTGGCTTCGTGCCCTGCTACTCTTAGTCTTCATTTAATTGAAGAACCAAGTTTACGGAACACAGGCGTACCTGTTTTTGTATATCCCCAACACCTTTTTTGCTTTTATGTCAAGATACCGTCTGTCACAGTCCGCATTGTCTCTGCTGAAGCCAATCCATTTACGGTAAAACGGATTTTCTAATCAGAACACCAAGCTTGAAACCAGATAACCGAATTCCATGGTCTTTACAATACTTCCGATTCTCATGGGTTCGGCAGATCTGGTCTACCAACACACATTTCGGGTAATGACCAGCGCGTTCCCTGAAACGCTTCACCGCTTTTATCAGGCAATCGCTTTCATTGTATGCTTCAAACGATATCTTTTCGATATATTGCATGAGACTGCTCGAAAAAAGAATAAATGTACGCTTGTGATCAGGATAAATTTATCATAAGGATTATGTATATAAATCATATTTGTCGTATCGTGTAATGGGAATATCAGCGGGATACTGGTCTGCTTCATAATGCATCTCACGAAAGCTCCCGTCTGGATTTTTATCATAATATGGTATCGGAATGACGTAGGCATCGCAGTTTTTATCTTTGTCTGCTGCCTTCCATATGCTCTCCAGGCTGTCCCACATGCTTGCCTTGTATGGCAGAAAGACTGCTTCCTTTCTGACTACAATATCATTCTTGGCACTGTTCTCAACCTTGAGAAGCTGTTTTTTTAGAATTTTACTGATTTTGTTTTCATTGTAAAGATTGCCTGCCAGCTCTTCATGAATATGAAAAAGGGTCTCGCAGTACTCTTCCACATACGACACAGTGATGTGTCCTTCGCATTCAAGTCTTTCAATATTTTCACCGAGGGAAAGTGCAAATTCCTGACACTCTGCAATCATATTTTGTGCCAAGGCTTGTTTTTTCTGACTCAGCGCTTCTTTGATTTCTTCATGAGCTTGGTGCAGACTCTCGATCAGTCCTAATACTTCCTGCTTCTGTGCACTTCTCACTTCAGACTCCTCCAATCACTATATTATCGTATGGATTATCGGGGCGTTCCCGCCTGCAAAATCTATATTCCTGTATAAATTCTGCTTCGCTCCGCGTAAAGCCGCGGTCCTGGCATACCCGAAAACAAAATGTTTTATAACATTTGTTTAGCTAATGCCGACTTTTTGCCTCTATGTCAATACACTTCCCTGCGATCCGCTTTGCGGTAAAATGAGTTTCCATCATTTATTCTCAGTTTCATGCATATGAACCATTATTTTGTAAGATATTTCTGCTGTATATTGCGGGCTGAATTTAGGGCAATTGTCGTCTGCTGACCACAGCCTTCACATATAAATTCTGTTCCCTGTCTTTTCCCTTCTGCCCCACACTCCGCACAAATCCAGCCAGTTCCCTTGGAACTGATTTCTACGAGTTCAACAGCGTTGACTTTGCACTTATAAGCCAGCCGCTCCCGGATATAGCCGCGGAAGCTTCGAGCCATCCGTCTGTTTGCTGACTTTGAGTAAATTTTTGTCCTGCTCTTTGTAACAGGTCTGGTAATCACAATCTTGGATGGCTTCTCAACCCGAAGCATTCTGTTAATTTCAGCATTGATGAAGGTCGTTGTCCTGAGCCGTTCCTTCTCCTTCTGCCTGTCATATTTGAGTCTGCCTAAGTTATTCGTCTGTATGATTTCAGTTTTCTGTTGATTCCCATCCTCGGCATTTTGCTCATATATGGCATACATCTTGTAGCGTTCCTGATTTTTCTTTTCAAGCCGCTCTGTCTCTGGATTGACCAATTCCTCAAGCCGTTCTCCGTAGATCGTTCCATTGGAAAGCGTAAACATATCTTTGCTGCCTATATAAATGTAAACAGTATTGGTATAATCCCTATGCTGTTTCACTCTCACCTCAACTGGTACTGCAAGCATTACATAATTCTGTTTAATCTGAAGCTGTATCTGCCTGTCGAAAATCCGGTCATCCTTCAGCGGAATCGTGATCCGCTTTCTTGGAATCCTGCAGACAATTCGTATCGCACCATCTTTGTAAGAATAGCCATTCGGTGATATCCGAAATGAGCTGATATGATCTGTCGAGGGCTGTACCAAATATTTTCTGGTCAGCCTGCACAGGAGATTGTTCAGACGCTTCACATCAATCTCAAGCCCTGCTGCATTTCTTGGCAGTTCATAATCTTGATGATTCAGAACAGACGAATATATCGAATTCATCTTGAGAACGGTTCTGAGATAGATTCGATCATCAGCGCTCAGATTCTCATTTGCAGTGATACGCTCGCCAATTTTATTTTTCACAGTACCCCAGCTGCGCTTGATATCTGCCACTGCATCTGCAATCGCAAGTTCATAGTATACTGATGGGAGATTTAGCTGCTCCCTCAGCCCACAGTAGCGCATCTCGTTTAAGATGTTATATACAGGAGTCAGACGGTTTAGATTTTTGACCCCCGAATACTTTCCATAAACGTAATTTTTCGTTTTGCAGCAGTCAACAGCAATTCCTCTCAGGAAATCCATCGTCTCCTCTGGCAATAGCTGGCTATGCTGCCAGACAATCTTTGTCATGGTACTGTTGGAAGGCATCGTTCACACCCTTCTGATTCATTCAAAATATTGAGACTGTATCACTTTTTTGGAATTAAACTTATATGACTTTCGTAGATTTCCTAAATCTAAGAC
>CAMWJQ010000007.1 GCA_947174615.1 uncultured Lachnospiraceae bacterium | reverse complement strand
ATCTATAATTATGCCTGACTTGGGAAAGATATACTTTTTTATGCTTGATTTTCACTACAAGAATAGATAAAATAGATATACTCTATAAAGAGCAGCAATAAAAATATGCTGGGCATCCCGCAATGCCCATAGAAAGGTATGGTATTCTTATGATACGATTGATACTTGTGGCAGTCTTTCTCATCCTTTTTCTGATTCTGAGCATCCCCATCATGCTTGTGGAGTGGTTGATCGGCAAGTCAAACCCCGATGTCAAGAGTCGTTCGAGTCTGAAAATTGTAAACTGGGCATTTCGCTGCGTGCGTTTACTCGCCGGCGTGAAGGTAGACTACATCGGCGAAGAAAATATTCCAACTGACACGCCAGTGCTCTATATTGGAAATCACCGAAGTTATTTTGACATCGTTCTCACCTACCCCCGTGTTCCGCGCCCCACAGGCTATATTGCCAAGAAAAGTATGGAAAAAGTGCCCTTACTCAATATCTGGATGCGCAATCTCCACTGCCTGTTTCTCGATCGTGAGAACATCAAGGCTGGAATGCAGACCATCCTCGCTGCCATCGACTTGATGAAAAACGGTACTTCGATCTGCATTTTTCCTGAGGGAACCCGAAACAAAGAGGAGGGTACACTGCTTCCTTTTCATGAGGGCAGCTTCAAGATTGCATCCAAGGCAGACTGTCCGATCGTCCCCATGACCATCAACAACAGTGCCGCAGTCTTTGAGAACCAGCTCCCGTGGATTAAAAAATCGCATGTTATCATCGAGTACGGCAAGCCGATCTACATCAAAGAACTGCCCAAAGAACAGCAAAAGAAGCTTGCGCCCTATGTGCAGAATATCATTATGGAGACATATAATAAAAATAGGGACGCTGTGTAAATCAATTGTGGCTGTCCGTTCCCGACAGCCACGACTTTCTTTAATATCAGCTCAGCATCTTAATCAGCTCCTCAAAATGCATCCCATGAGACGCCTTGACAAGCACAAGATCTCCATCTTGGATAATCCTATCCATCTGCGCTTCCAGTTCTTCCTTCTTTTCAAAATAATGACAGCTGGTAACAGAAGACGCCTCCACTGCCCCATCATACATATGTTTGCATAAGCTCCCGACACAGACCAGCACATCAATCTGTTTCTGTGCCGCATAGGCGCCAACCTCTCGGTGCAATTCAGCCTCATCCGCTCCAAGCTCAAACATATCGCCCAGGACTGCGACTTTGCGCGCTGTTTGATCCATATGGGCAGCGTCCTCTGAGATATCCGAAAGTTCCGTCAGATGAAGAAGATCCAGCGCCGCCTTCACAGAGACTGGATTGGCATTGTAGCAGTCGTCGATCAGCGTCAATCGGTCTGTGTGTATCACGTGGCTTCTGCCGTCCACTGCCTTCACATCCCTGATGCCCGCCCGAATCTGCTCAGCCGTCAGCCCAAAAAGCATCCCTACCGCCGTAGCAGCGAGTGCATTGTAGAGCATATGTTCACCCGGAAGCGGAATCTCTGTCTCAAAACTGCACTCGTCCTGTCCTGCATAGGCTTTCATATGAATCCGTGCGCTGCTGCCGATCAGTCCCCGGTTCTCATAATGATCCGCATAGACTGCATTGCTGCTCTCGCCGCCAAAAAATACCGGAACGCTTCCCCGAACTTCTCGAATCGTAACCAGCTTGTCATCGTCTCCATTCAGACAGATTTGACCGCCCTCCTGCATATAGTCAAAAATCTCGGACTTTGCCTTTAAAATCCCATCGCGCGTGCCAAGATTTTCCAGGTGGCACTGTCCGATATTGGTGATCAGGCAGACATCCGGCTTTGCAATCTTACTGAGACGATGCATCTCTCCAAAATCGCTGATTCCCATCTCAAGCACTGCAACCTCACAATCCTCGCGGATTCGAAGGACCGTGAGCGGAAGCCCGACTTCGTTATTATAATTTCCCTCTGTCTTCAGCACACGGTACTTTTGTGACAAAACGCCCGCCACAAACTCCTTGGTGCTGGTCTTGCCGACACTGCCTGTGATGCCCACCACCTTGAGGTCTAACTGGCTTCTGTAATACTCCGCAAGGTCCTTAAGCGCCTGAAAACTGCTCTCCACAAGGATATATGCCCCCTTAGGCTGCACGAGCGCCTCCTCACAGATCACTCCAACCGCGCCCGCCTCAAACACTTGGCTGATAAAACTGTGTCCATCCACATGCTCGCCGCGCGTTGCGATAAAGATCCCCCCCTGCTCAACCAGCCGCGAGTCGAGAACGACACTGCGCACTTCTGTATGGTCTGCCGAAATCCCCGCCGGCAGCATCTCCGCGTGAAGCGTCCCGCCCACTGCCTGCGCAATAGTTGCTAACGTCATTTTTTTCATGACAAGTCCTCCGATTTTTCATACTTTTCCATCGAACTGTCAAGGATGCGCTGGCACAAATCCTCGAAATTCATTCCCACCGCCGCCGCCTCCTGCGGAAGCAGCGAAGTCGGGGTCATGCCCGGCAGCGTGTTTGCCTCCAGACAATAAAACTGATACGCATTATCCATGCGAAAATCCATGCGCGCATAGGTTTTCAGCCGCAGCGCTCTATACACAGTCTCCGCACAGGACTGCATCGCCCTTGTCACATTGCTGTCCAATTCTGCGGGGCAAGTCTCCACCGTCGTTCCCGCCTGATATTTATTTTTGTAGTCATAAAAACCCACCTTGGGCGCAATCTCAATCACTGGAAGCGCCTCGCCGTCAATGACGCCGATCGAGAACTCACGCCCCTCGATATACTGTTCAATAATTACCCTGTCCTCAAAGTCAAACGCTTTCTCAAGCGCCGCTTCAAGCTGCTGTCTGTCCCCCGCTTTATAGACACCTACGCTTGAACCGCCGCAGTTCACCTTGACGATACACGGGAATATCCCCCACGCCTCGATCATCTGCCGTTCCTTTCGGCATACAGTGATTCCCTTCGGCGTAGGAATTTCGTATTTGCGAAACAGCTCCTTTGATATCGCCTTATCCATCGCAAGCGCACTCGATAGATAATCTGTTCCGGTGTACCTGATGTCCAGCAGGTCAAACATTGCCTGAATCTTACCATCCTCACCGTTCTGACCATGAAGCGCCAGAAATACAATATCCGCCTGCGTGCAGATTTCTATCACCTTCGGACCAATCACACGCGCCGGATTGTCCTTTCTGAGCGCCTTGACTGCACGAATGTCAGGATTTTTCTCAGAGATCCCGCCAAAGTTCTCACTCCAGTCTTTTTCCAATGCAAATACATCTGTGACATCCTCCTCACAGCCAAGATACAAATCGAGCAGAACTGGGTTGTGCCCCTTTTTCCTGAGCGCCTTATAGATCATGCTGCCTGTGACCAGCGACACATCACGCTCTGTACTGATCCCGCCTGCCAAAACTACTATCTTCATATTAAATGACCATACCTTTCCTAAACCTCACTGAAATTGCCAAGCATATCGCTCATCCCCAAGAGCAGAATCCCCTTCCACTCATACGGATGACCCTGTATGGATTCTATGTCACTCCAAACACCATCTGCGCCCACATAACAGACGCCATGCGCATTAAGCCCCCCCATATATTGTATGGTATTCTCAATGATGGCAGTATATTCCTTACTGGGCGTCAGATAATTGATAAAGCTCAGATGCAGCATATGCGACATGTTTTCCTCCGCTGACCTTGTGCCAACGCCAAACAAATAATCTTTTTCGATCTCCTTACAGTCTGCTTCAACCTTATCCACAATATCCTGCATTATATAGGTGCATAAATCCCTGTCTGTATTCTTCTCCGAACTTATGTACGCCAATATGCCATAAAAGACAAAACGCTCGCTGATATAATCCTCTTTCTTTTCTTCTAAAAAGGTTTCCGCAATCGTCTGATACGCCTCGCCCCCCTCCGAGCGAAAAAGCTGTGCAGCCGCATAAAACCGTGCACTTTTCGCACTCTTCGTAGTACATGGCTGCTGTTCAAGCCAGTCCCATGCTGCCATTGCTGCCTTGTGATATTCCTCGCCCACGCGCGCCTCATACCGTCCAAATATATCCCGGCTCATCGCCATAATACCGCAGAACGCCGCCGTCGCCTCATAGTCATCATACTGACTGCCATTCTCCTGCTGTCTGGAACACAGCCATTTTCCCATATAGAGCAGCTGCGTGACGAGCTGCTGGTCCTGCTCACTCTTGTCAAGATGCTCATATGCCGCCTCAAATAATGTACCATTACACTGCAATGCATACATCATGACATGCATCCCAAAGCTCACATCACAGACGCCCGCTGGGCTCTCCTGCATTCCCACACCCGAGACATTCCTCAATAGATTCAAAAAAAACTTTTCATAGGTATCTGCTGCAATCCCAAAGGGATAGGACTGCCCTCCGATATCTGTGCGGATATAGTACACTCCCGGTTCGTCAAGCAATGTAAAATCTCCAATGCTGAGCAGTTCCCCGCTGAGCACGTCCCGCTGACCAGTCAAAATCTGCCCGGTGTAGACAACCGTATGATCCGCACTGCGCATCACATCAAATGTACTGCCGTGCCTGTCCCCCGCAAAGACCACCTTCTTCTCTCTGCCAACGACATATCCTGTGACATCGACATAGACACTCGGCACACTCACAGGCAGCGAAACGCCCTGCGATACAAGCAGTGTCCCATACCCTTCCTCCTGTCGGGCTTCCGGCGCCTTGTCTGCGGCTTCCGCCTCCGCCTCATTTCCCTGATGTGCGCCAGACTGCCGTGAATTTTGAAAGCTTCCGCAGGAGCACAGCACAAGACAAAACGTCAGCGCCGCACAGGTAAGAAATTTTTTGCGCACTACTATATACATATTCACAAAAATCCTTTCTGTTCATCCGTTCTCATTGTACACGCATTTTGCAAGGAAGTAAAGACATCGCGCGCTTGAAGATCTTTATGAAATTCCTTTAAATTCCCATTTTCCCTGATGGTAGCGCGCCATGCTGACAATGCCAGTCAAAGCCCATGTAAATCCAGTGGTAAAAAAGATTCCCCAGACACCGATAAACGGTATCTTTGTGAGCGGCACAGCAAATCCCACGCGTCCCGCTACCTCCATCAGACCATTAATCATGGCAAACGCAGCATCACCCGCTCCGTTGAGCGCGCTTCTCGCCACATAGATCATGCCTAAGAAAAAATAGAAAAAGCTTGTGATGCCCAGTCCCCTGGCACCGATTTCAACCACCTCCGGCTCAGTCACAAAAATTCCCACAATCTGCTCTCCAAACAGCTGACACGGAATGAACATGATGATGCTAAAGACAACAACACTCCAAAACGCAGCTCTGTATCCCTGTTTCACTCTGTCAATCTTGCCAGCGCCGATATTCTGCCCGGTGTACGTGGTGATCGCCGCGCCCAGTGAGTTGTACGGCTGCTGCACAAGCTGCTCAATCCGCCCAAGCGCTGTATTGGCAGCGACCACACTCTCGCCAAAACCATTGACGACCTTCTGCAGAAAAATACAGGAGAACGCAATCAAAGCATTTTGCAGCGCGATGGGAAGCCCCAGCGTGAAGCAGCGCGAGATGATATCCCGCCGAACCGGACGGTTTTCCTTTTTAATATGAAAGTACGGAATCTTGTACAGTGCGTATGCAAATGCCCCGAGCGCCGCCACCATCTGCGCGATCACCGTCGCCAGCGCCACGCCGAACACAGACCATTGAAACTCAATGACAAACAGCAAATCCAGTCCAATGTTGATAAAACATGCCACAACCATAAAATACAGCGGCGTCTTAGAATCTCCCAGCGCGCGCAGTACAGACGCGACACCGTTATACGCCGCAATTGCCAAAATACCGGCGCAGGATACCCGCATGTAAACCACTGCGTCATCCAGAATGATTTCCGGCGTATCGAGCGCCGTCAATACCCACCGCGCAGAGGCAATGCCGACCACCCCCATCAGGGCAGAGACTGCCGCCAGCAGATACATCCCATTTATGATGCTCTTCTCCACCATATCCATCCGCTCCGCGCCAAAGTACTGTGATACCACGACGCCCACGCCTGCCGCAATCCCAAAGCTCATCGCAAAAAACAAGAAATTTAGAGAACCTGTGGCGCCCACTGCCGCCAGCGCATTCGAACCCACAAAGCGACCGACCACGATCGAATCGACCATATTGTAAAACTGCTGAAATAAATTTCCGATCAGCATCGGAATTGTAAACTTGAGCAGAAGCCTAGCCGGGCTTCCCTCTGTCATACTGTACACTGCCTTCTTTTCCATAATGTTACCCCTCTTTCTCCTGAGCGCCTGATAGGAATAATTTTTCAAACACGCTCTGATACATTGTCTGCTATCATATCACGAATGCAGAATAAATCAATGGGGTAATTTAAAAAAGATATTTTTGTACAAATTTTCTATCGAAATATACAAAAACTTCCCTGAACAGCACACTCAACAGTACAGATCTACCGCAGCATTCAATTTCCCTTTGCGCGTCTCCCCTGCAGTCTCCACATAACAAAACCTGCCAAATCCCCGCACTGTCACTTTGTCTCCGGGCTTGAGCTGTCCGCTGTTATTTTCAGTTAACCTGCCATTCACAAAAACCTTTTTTGCCCGAAACAGCTCCACGCTCCCACTGCGCGATAAATTATAGACTTTTGCAATCACGCTGTCCAGACGCGCCGCACTGACCTGTATCGTCTTTCGCTCCAGACGCGTGACTGTGCTCTCTGGAATCTGTGCCGCAATCTGGCATCTGACGCTCGTGTGCCGCACCTTGTCCAGCGTTTCCAGAATATAAGGCGCCATCTTCTCCGCACAGAACAAAAAAGCATGTTTTCCGCTGATCACAATATCCCCCAGCGTACTCCGCTCGATCCCAAGGTTCATCAGCGCGCCCAGATAATCCCGATGCCCCAGCTCCTCGCCGAATTTTTCAATCAACGGCAGAATCTCAATGCACTGAATCGGAAACACCGCCTCATATCCGCAGAGCTCTTCGCTCCCAAAGCGCAGCATCACGCGCTCACAGTCCATCGTCCCGCCAAATACAGTGACAGGCGCATAGGACAGCTCCCTCTCCATCTGGTAATAGATATCCAACTCCGCCGCCGACAAAAAGCCGGTAAAAAAGTACTGGCTGCTGTTGTATGACTTGTCCGCCAGCTCAGTAAAACGCTTTCGTAATCGTGTTTCTTCTGCATCCATTGTTCCCGTCTCCTCACTGCTCCATTGACTGCAAATAATCCCTGTCCCACAAAAGAATCTTGAGTTTGCGCGCCGCCTGCACGGCGGACTTGGTAAAATACTGGTTGGTCAGCACAGCGCCAACCATCCTGTCATAATAGTCTCTGCCTGAGTAGGCTTCCTGAACTGCCTTGATACCCACAAGCCCCGTGTAGCGCTTGCACTGAATCGCGTAGGTCACACCATCCTTCTCCGCCAGGATATCCACGCCATAATCCCCGCTGCTGCGCGTGACTTTCACATCGACAAAACCATTTGCTGCGAGCAAATCTGCACAATAGTATTCAAAATCAAACCCGTCCATGTGGTCGCGCTCCCTCGTCCATGCATATTTCCGATAACGCTTGCAGACCAGCGCCCCCAGTACCACAACCAGCACAATCCCCGCTATGATTATCAACAATTCCATTACTTGTGTCATAATTTGCGCGTCCATAACCTTTTCCTCATCTGTGAATCTTTTACATTCTTATATCATTCTTTACCGTAAAGTGTGTCTATATATGTTTAATCCGATTTTATTTTGAATCATTTTTATTGTAGCATACAAACATTAGTTCTGCAAGCTGTTTCCGAATTTTTTATACTAAATTTTCATGCTAAATTTTCTTTTCAGTTTTTCTTTACAAATTCTGCAAAATGTTGTATAGTTCGATTGTTACTTGAAACATAAAAGTTCAGCAGCGGCGAATGCGTGCTGAATCGTTTCATCAAATTTATTTCACCATGCAGAGTAGAACCGCGTGCGTTAGGAATTATTTACACAATACCAGATTCCTTAGAGTGCCTTGTGAACAGGGAGTTGTCACAGGGACGAAAGAGACCAGATGTTATGTCATTTTGTCTTGCGATACGAGGTTCGCATCCCGCTGCTACATATTTGACTGATAAGATTTTCTTACGATTCTTACGTCTCATTTGTGTAGTTTCAGGTTGCTGCATAAAGGAGGCTTATTTTATGCAAAAAATCAGGAAACGGTACTCAAAACTTTATTCAGAACGGTACGCAGGCGCCTTTAGGGAGCTCAAACTCACTCACAACCTTGTGCTTTGCGGGCTGATGGCAGCGCTGGCAGTCGTACTCAACTACACCACGTCCATCTTTATTACGCCCAACATCCGCATCGGATTTTCCGGTCTGCCAAACCGCGTAATAGAATATATGTTTGGTCCCTGTGTCGGCGCAGTCTTTGGCGCCACGCTCGACATTCTCAAATATCTGCTAAAGCCTGACGGGGGCGCGTTCTTCTTTGGTTATACCTTTAATGTAATGGTGGCAGGGGTGATCTACGGCTCGATCCTGTACAAAAAGCCTGTAAAGATCTGGCGAATCTTTCTTGCAGAATTGTTGACCAAAGTGATCGTAAACTGCGGACTCAACACACTGTGGCTCGCTGTCATGAACGGAAATGCTTTTATGGCAATCCTGCCTGCGCGCGTCATTAAAAATATCATTATGCTGCCAATTGACACGGTCATTCTGTTTTTTACACTCACCTTTGTATCACGACTGCTCAGTATGCCAGAATTTCGCAGATATCGTGCTGATAAATAACTTAGAAAAGATACAGCTGGCATTTTGGCACTGGCTCCGACACCATGCAGCAAGTGCATGACGTGGGTGTAAAAAGTAACCTTAGAAACTTCCTTTTTCTGCCGAATGTGCTTTCCCTCTTTATTCAGACGCCAAAATGTGTTACTATAGGTATAAATGATACGAAAGCATACGAAAAATACGCTTGTCACGCGAAAGGATACCTATATGAACCATACTGAAAACCGAATTCTCGAGGAACTAAAACATCTGATTGACCGTTCTGCCCTTCTATGGCTGACGGCTATGGGGGGCGTATCGCTCCTGATTGCGCTGCTTTATCTGCTCGGTGCGCTGCCGCGTGCGGCGCTATGGTCTTTGTTGTGGATTCTCCCCACAGCGCTCTCTCTCTGGGCTGCTGTGGGCTACTACCACAAAAAAGCGCGCATCCTTGCACAGAAACAGCAGATCTCCATGATGGCTTACCATGCCAAACAGGTCATGGAACACTTGCAGCAGCAGATTCCTGACACCCTGCTCACAGACAGCAAGATCAAAATGCGCTATCTTGCAAGGCATGGCATCGACATTGACAATGCGATGATCCGGCTGGGACACAACGTCGAGCGCTACAATGAACTGGCATTAGCCTTTTTGCAAAACAGCGATAAATATGAAGATTCTCTGTATGACTTAATGCAGCCTGACACACTTATGCGCTACGGCGCTAACGCACATGCACTGCGGCTCAAGGCAAATGAACTCGGTCTTGTCAATCTCACCGACACGGCATTTTTCCACGAGATTGAAGCATATGCAGGATGCTATGATGTCGTGCGTGCCAACTGGAAAAAGCTCTCGCTTGAGCTTGACGAGGCATACAGCATCTTAAATGAATATGTGAAATCCCTTGGATTAAAAAAGGACGCCGTCGATCAGGACGGCAATCACATGACCTTCAAAAAGTGGGGAGAGCAGCTTCAGGAAGCCTTTCAGGCACTCGAGGCATATGACACAGACAAGGCAAAGACCATCTTAAACGAACTTGTCAAATTTCCGATCGACTCCGATCTGAACAATGCCTTAAAGGGTATTATTTCTAATATTGACGAAATGATCGCCATATAAAAACGACCGCTTATGCGGTCGTTTTTATATGATTTTATTTACTGATAACATGAACCTGCTCCTCGTCCAGAACACGCAGATTGCTGACTGGATTTCCCTTGCAGTTTACCTGCCGCAGTGAGGGCAGTTCTGCCAGAACATGCAGATCTGTCACATAATTGTCCGACAGGTCAATCTCCTCAAGCCGCACCAGCGCCGCGGCAAAATCCACATTCTCAAGCTTGTTATCCGCCACATCGAGCTTTTTGAGATTCGGAAAATGTGCCGTGAAATCCATATGGTCCGCCAGATACACATCATCCCAGTCTATGCTCACAATCCCGTATCCGCCTTCGATCTGTACATTTTCATAGAGCTTGATGCCTGCTATATCCAGCGACTCCAAAGAAGGATTGTCGGTGATTCTGTCAAAATCAATCTCGCATTCCATGCCGCTGATGTTCAGCTTTTTTAGCTGTGGCAGCGCAAAAATACCAGAGACATCCTCATAAGTCGCCATACCGCTCAAGTTCAATTCCTCCAGTGATATCAGGTTGTTGATAAAACCCAAAGACCGATCACTGCCATAGGAAGTGCATGTCAGTTTCCGCAGTTTGGCAAGTCCGGACAGGTCAAGCTCAGATGACAGATTACATCCTCGCAAAACGAGCTCCTCAAGGTTTGTCAGTTTTGGCAGAAACTCACAGGCGCCAAAACTTTTCAACGTCAGACGCTGCAGGTTTGTCAGCCCTGCCAGCGACGGCTCCGGACAGTTATATGGTTTATCCAGCGTCAGCTCACGCAATTCCAAAAGGTCGGATACGCCACTCATATCCGTCAGCTCATCGCAGCTTTCTATAGAGAGCCGCTCCAAATGTTCCAACGCCTCTATCCCGCCAAGATGAATAAACTGCCCGTCTTTGAGTCCCAGCCCTTTCAGCTGCGGCATCCTTTGCAAAAACTCCAGCGATTTGAGAGACTCTGACTCAACAGACAGCTCCTCCAGCTTCCCGGCTGTGGAAAGTACGGAAAAATCACTGATCGCATCCGCACTGGTGAGCGTGAGCGATCGAAGCTGCTTTAAGGCAGCCAGTGCATCTACATCCTCCAATTCTCCAGCATACAGCGCGAGCGACTCGACATTTGAGAAGGCGTCGATCCCGTCAAGCTGCTCGATCGAACCTTTGACAATCAGCTCACGGACAGAAGCAGGATTGGAGAGCGCTGCTGCCTCCTCCTCAAAGGATTCGAAATACGCTGTAACGCCCTCGAGCTGCACCCCTTCCAAATTACAGCTTGAAAGCCGGTTGTTCGTATCCAGCCGTTTCAATCCTGTAAACCTGTATAAACTTTCATAGCCCGTCTGCGTCCGATACGGAAACATAAGCCATTCCAATTCTGCATCGGGATTGTCCATCGGATTCTCAAAGCTGTAGCCAAGATAACAATGATCCATGTCATTCCTGTCCGCAATCCACTGGATTTTGGCAAGCTCCTGCTCCGTCACACTGTCGGCATCCTTGCCAAACACGATGGATACCATCTCTCCCAGCATTCCCGAAAATGATTCCTCCTCTTCATATGCCGTGATGTCGGTCACTGTGCCGGGGGCTTTATACGCTGTTTGAACCCTTTTTGTCTCCTGTGTCTTGCGGTACTGCAGAAACCCTATCATCCCCGTAAAGCCCACCAAAACGGCTGCTAATACAACGACTGCCCGCATCGAATTGGAAGACGAATTGGATTCGATCGGCTGCATCCGCACCCAGTCCGGTCTTGGCGGCGCAGCAATATCATTTTCATGCCCCATATTCACAACAAACTCACTGCCGCAGTATTCACACTTGACAAACTTCATGTTATCTTCTGGTATTTTCAGTGTGGCGCCGCAGCTTGGGCACTTGGTTTCCTCAAGTTTTACCAGATTTCCCAAAGATGCTCCTCCCTTCACTCGCCGTCAAACAGCGCTTTCTCCAACTCCGCGATATCATCTGTATTCGGCGTATAGACATTTTCTAACAGCTCAATCCGCACTGTCATCGTGGCAGCTTCGTCATACTGTACTTCTGACAGTACAGCCTCCATACTATTTTTAAATTCCAAGTACACGCTCTCCTCTAATGATTCCTCCGTAGGCGGTTCCTCAGCATCTTTCCAAGCATCTGCCATCGCCGCCACCGCGTCTTGATAACGCTCCAGCGCCGGCTTGAAAATATTCATTTTCTCATAAGTCACCGTCACTACATAGGAACCGTCGCTTTGCTTCTCGGCTGCGTCAACCGTATAGCGAACCTTTCCAAGCATGTCCATATACACCTGACGAAACGATTCCTTGTACGCATCAGCCACACCAAGTTTACTGCAAAACACCCCTACGCCGGTATCAATTCCCCGCTCATAGAGCGCCTGCGCCTCCTCCGCACTCCCCAGTTTCATATCCACAAAGATGGTCGCATCATTTTTGTAGGATGCATCCAAGAGCGCTTGAAGATAATTTCTGACTGTTTTGTCCGATGTACAGCCGCTCAGCGTGCCAACCGCCACAATACTGATGAGTAAAAATATGATTTTCTGATAACTTTTCTTCATACTTGAATCTCCATATTCCCGTCCGCGCAGGAGTAATCTGTCTAACATATAAGTTCTAAATGCGAAAACGCATACCCCGGTTTGTTGAGATATGCGTTTTATACGATATATTTTATCCCTCTAGTTCTACCTTGTCAAGATGCCAAATTTCATCTACATACTGCTGAATGGTTCTGTCCGAAGTGAACTTTCCGACCTTTGCGACATTGAGCATCGCGCTTCTGGCCCATCCGGTCTTGTCCTTGTATGCCTTCTCCACCCGCTTCTGCGCATCTGCATAAGCATGAAAATCCTTGAGAATAAAGTAGCGGTCTGCCTTGTCTGTATCCAGCGTATTCAAAAGAGAATTGTAAAGGCTCCTGAAAAGCTCTCTGTCATCGGCATAAGTGCCGTCCACAAGCTGATCTACAATCTTTCTGATCTCGCCATCGCTGTTGTAGATATCCATCGGATTATAGCCGCCGTGGTTCTCATAGTTGATAACCTCGTCAGAACTCAATCCAAAGATAAAGGCGTTCTCGTTGCCAACTTCCTCGACAATCTCCACATTCGCGCCGTCCATCGTGCCGAGCGTCAGCGCTCCGTTGAGCATGAACTTCATGTTGCCGGTGCCGCTCGCCTCCTTCGAAGCGGTAGAAATCTGCTCTGATATATCTGCCGCGGCAAAGATCAGCTCCGCATTGGAAACTCTGTAGTCCTCTATAAATACAACCTTGATGCGGTCTTTGACTACAGGATCATTGTTCACCTTGTCCGCGACTGCGTTAATGAGCTTGATGGTAAGCTTCGCGTTCTTGTACCCTGCCGCTGCCTTTGCACCGAAGATAAATGTCCTCGGATAGAACTCCATGCTCGGATTTTTCTTGATCTCGTTATACAGATACATCACATGAAGAATATTCATCAACTGTCTCTTGTACTCGTGCAGTCTCTTGACCTGCACGTCAAAGATCGAATCCGGATCTACGGTCACACCGTTGTGCTCTTTGATATATTTTGCCAGACGCACCTTGTTCTT
The DNA here is from genome assembly GCA_947174615.1 of uncultured Lachnospiraceae bacterium. GTDB lineage: Bacteria > Bacillota > Clostridia > Lachnospirales > Lachnospiraceae > COE1. The sequence continues at coordinate 8,617 of CAMWJQ010000007.1, read as the reverse complement.
GCGCTTGATCTCCATGAACTCTCTCTGTGCCACAGCATCATCGACATACTTCACCAGTCCTTCGATCACAGGAAGATCCACAATCCAATCCTCGCCCACCTTCTTTGTCACCCAGTCAGCGAGCAGCGGATTGCCATGAAGCAGGAAACGTCTCTGGGTAATGCCGTTTGTCTTATTGTTGAACTTCTGCGGAAACATCTCATAAAAGTCCTTAAGCTCCTGATTCTTGAGAATCTCTGTATGAAGTCTCGCCACACCGTTTACACTGTATCCGGCGACAATTGCCATATGCGCCATCTTGACCTGACCATCTGCAATGATTGCCATCTTCTTAATTTTGTCAGCCGGTTCCGGATATCTGTTGACAATATCCATCAGGAATCTGCGGTTAATCTCCTCCACGATCTGATAGATTCTGGGAAGCAGTCTCTGGAACAGATCTACCGGCCATTTCTCAAGCGCCTCTGCCATGATCGTATGATTCGTGTATGCACAGGTCTTTGTGGTGATCTCCCAAGCCTCGTCCCACTCCAAATGGAAATCATCCAGTAAAATGCGCATCAGCTCTGCGATTGCCACGGTCGGATGGGTGTCATTTAGCTGGAAGGTCACTTTCTCATGAAACTTATGAATATCCTCATGTTTGGACATATATTTCTCAATCGCTGTCTGCACGGAAGCCGAGATAAAGAAATACTGCTGTTTTAAGCGAAGCTCCTTACCGGAAATGTGATTGTCATTCGGATAAAGAACCTCGACGATATTTCTCGCGAGGTTGGTCTGCTCCACTGCCTTCTGGTAATCGCCCTTGTCAAAGGAATCCAGACTAAAGCAGTCCATCGGCTCTGCATCCCAGATTCTGAGCGTGTTGACAATGCCGTTTCCATATCCCACAACCGGAAGATCGTATGGAATCGCCTTGACAGACTGGTAATTCTCCTGATACCAGATCAGTCTGCCGTCCTCTTCCCTGCAAGCCACGTTTCCGCCAAATTTGATCACTTTCGTGTACTCTGGACGGCGCAGCTCAAACGGATTGCCGTCTCTGAGCCAGTCATCGGGAACCTCGCGCTGAAATCCATCGCGGATTTCCTGCTTGAACATACCATAGCGATATCGGATGCCGCATCCATATGCAGAGTATCCCAGCGTTGCAAGCGAGTCAAGGAAACATGCTGCAAGCCGTCCCAGACCGCCGTTTCCAAGCGCTGCATCCGGCTCCTGATCCTCGATCACATTGATGTCAAGTCCCAGCTCCTCAAGCGCCTCAGAAAACTCCTTGTATGCCATCAGGTTGATCATATTGTTGCCAAGCGCACGTCCCATCAGAAACTCCATCGACATATAGTAAACTGTCTTGGGGTCCTTCTCCTCATACGCCGCCTGTGTCTTGAGCCAGTGATCCACAATCGCATCCTTCACAGCAAACGCTACCGCCTGAAAAATCTGCTGATCCGTCGCCTCCTCCAGCGTCTTTCTATACAGCGTCTTTACATTGTACAATACGCTCCTCTTAAACATTTCTTTGTCAATTATTGGCTTTTTTGGCATTTCTTTACCTCTCCTTCTTCCTGTGCCCTGTTTCTTAAAAGTATCTAACTCAAAGGATTCTGAACACGTAATTTTGAGCTAATTTTTTATTTTTCTTCTCTCATTCTTCATATTATAGCACACTCTGTCCAATCTTTAAACAATTAATTCTCGAAAATCACGTTTTTTTGAGTTATCTTCACTCCGTTTTCAACAGGACTTCGGCTTCTTCATCTTGTTCCTCGTCCTTTTCCATGATGATTTGGTCGGTTTTTTCCGCTGTTTCCTGCGTCTCCTCGCGCTCATCTGCGTCGGATGTGATCTCATTGCGCCTGTCAATCAGCTCCTGCACCCGCTGTTCAAGCTCGTCAGACGCCTTCTCAATCGTGCCCTGAGACACTTCGTTCAGCGCAGCATCCACGCCGCTGTCCAAAATTGTCTGCTTCACCTGCGCTACGCCGTCCAGCGGATTGAGCCGGATGTGCTCAAGTTCAAGATCCCGCGCATCCTTCGTCTCCTGAATGCCGCTGCGCCGCAGATTCATCATCTCAGTATAGTTTGACTTCATCATCCCGCTGGCGGACTCCATATGACCGGAAACCAGCTCGCGGCGCTCTTCCTCGCTGAGATTTTCCCTGCCTGCCGCCTCCATCGCAAGATTGATCTCCGCCTGCACCTCCTGCATCATTGCATTGGATCTGGCAATCCTGTCATAGCCGTCGTTCATCAGCTCATCAATGGCTGCTGTCGCCTGCATCTCACGCCTTGCAGCCGAGACGCCCAGCATCGACGCCGCGTGCTCAAACTGTTCGCCGACACTGCCAAGCTTCTGCTCTTCCTTTGCAGCGCCGGACGACTTGCCATCACTACCCTTGCCAGCGCTCTCCCCGTCGTCCTCCTGCTCCTCAAAGCTTTTCAGCATCATATAGAGGTCTGCGTTCTTCTGGTCAACTGCCTGCTGCCCTTTTGAAGCTGCCGCCGCACTGCTGGCTGCAGTCTCCGCCCGCTGCTTGTTCTCTTCCTCCTGACGCGCCTTTAAATCGATCAGCCGCTGCAGCGCTTCCTGCTTTTTGTCAATCGTATCCCCGCCCCCGCCAGACGAACAGTTCCGTATTTCGCTCATCAGGTTGGAAATCTCATCCAATATGCTCGTTTGCTCCTTCTGCTCTGTCTCCGCCTGTTCCTGCGTTCTCAAAAGCCGCCGCTGTGCACTGCCGACCGCAAAGCCCCCCGCTGCCTCTTCCTGGGACTCTTTGCTCAGTTTTCTGCCCTCGCGGGAGATCGTCACCTTGCACTGTGCGCCAAACACATCCTGCGCCTTTGCGTTCTGCTGAACCTTACCGCGCATCCACGCTGCGGGATTGTGATTTTGCACCTGAAAACTGCGGTAATTGCCTATCATGTTCAACTGCATCTTGTTACACCTCACTTTCCATAGATACTATCATGCACTGTATTTTTGTGTCCTTAGTATATATCGACCATCCTGTATGGATTGTTAACCCAGCTTCCCTCTCTCGTGCAGAAGCCCCATCTTCAGCTCATAATAATCCGGCGTCATATCCATATAGTGTTCATGCGGATTGATAAAACGCTGCTCTTCCTCCCAGATTTCCTCGTCAAGCTGCTTTTTCACATAGCTTCTGATCGCCTCCAATGAGGGAAGATCGTACACAAGTTTACCATTTTCAAATATTTTTACCTGCAGCGGTTTTGCGGTACAGTTCGTAAATTTGAGATTCCGCCACGGCATCTTGGGGTCCACGAACCGAAACGTGCCGCTCATGTCAATCTCCTCGTCCGCCTTTGCAATCAAATCCGCCTTTGCCTTGCCGTTCTGGTCATATATGCGATATACTTTTTTGAGTCCTGGGTTTGTGATTTTCTCCACCGTGCCGGAAATCTTGATGCGCGGCGTAAATACCCCGTTTTCCTCGACTGCGGCAATCTTGTACACTGCGCCTAACAGCGCCAGCGTGTCATCCGAGTAATCGCTGGTAGCGCCTGTAATCAGCCGCTCTCCGACACCGTACCCGTCAATGCACGCCTTCTGTACATTTAAGGATGAAATCGTGTGTTCGTCCAGACTGTTTGAAACGATGATCTTACAGTCTGTCAGCCCTTCCTGATCTAACATTTTTCTGACCTTTGACGACTGATATGCCAGATCGCCGCTGTCGATGCGGATACCTTTGAGGCGTTTTCCCATAGGTTCGAGTATCTCATGCGCCACACGGATCGCATTGGGAATGCCGGATTGTATCGTATCATACGTGTCAACCAGCAGCACCGTATTATCAGGATAATTGACTGCATAGTTTTTAAACGCCTCAAATTCATCCTTATAATACATCACCCAGCTATGTGCCATCGTGCCGCTTACAGGAATGCCGAACATCTGCCCCGCAAGCACGGTCGCCGTCCCCGCTGCCCCGCCGATATAGGAAGCGCGCGCGCCGTACACTGCCGCGTCCATATTATGGGCCCGCCTCGCGCCGAAATCCGACACCATTTTTCCTTCCGCCGCCTTTACAATGCGCGCGGTCTTGGTCGCCACAAGCGACTGGTGGTTTGTCTGCGCCAGAATCGCCGTCTCCACCAGCTGCGCGTCAATCAGCGGCGCAATCACAGTGATGACCGGCTCGTTGGGGTACATGATCGTTCCCTCCGGAAATGCATAGATATCGCCTTGAAACTGAAACGTGCTCAGATATTCCAGAAAAGCATCCGTAAAGGTATCAAGCGAGCGCAGATACGCGACATCCTCCTCTGAGAAATGCAGGTTCTCGATATACTCCACAATCTGTTCTAACCCTGCAAAAATGGTAAATCCGCCCCTGTCGGGATTTTTCCTGTAAAAGACATCAAACGCTACTCTTGCCTCGATGTCCCCATCATTAAAATAACCGTTTGCCATGGTCAGCTCGTATAAATCCATGACCATGGACAGGTTTCTTTGATCTGCCTGCTTCATCATATTGCTACGTCCTTTCTATAATTCATGTTTCTTCATTATTTTAAATTTATATTTAATATTTTATATTGATTGTTTTCCTTAATCATAGTCCTTTTTTATGCTCACTGGCAAGCGAAATTTGTAAGGCGCTCGATCAGGCAGGCATGTTCCTTGGTTTTTTTGTCATAATCAATCCCAACCAGCAGAATTTCGCCCGCATACGCCCGAAGCGACGCTGGATACTGCCTGTCCTTGATCTGCGCGATTGCCGCAGCCGCACTTTTGTCCCATTTTAGTTCGACCACCATCACCGGACGGTTTGGCTGGCTTGCAAGCGGCAGGTACACAAGATCTGCAAAGCCTTTTCCACAGGGAAATTCACGGATTGGTCTGTGATAATACCGAAAAGCCGAAATCAGCGCAATCATGATCGTACAGGACAAGGAATTTTCATCATTGTACTCAATACTGGAGATAAAATCATTGTGCACAGACTGAATCTGCTGTGCAGTCATGGCGGCATCCCCCTCCATGACTGCGCTTAGAATCTGCTCTGAACATTTCATAAACCGTGACAGAGGCTCCTGCCCATTGTCCTCCATATATTGATAAAATACTTCCTGTATCTCCTTGTTTGGCACATATGCCTCCCGCTTGTCCGGGTCATACGCAAAATATCCCAGATGAATCAGCGCTGTCAAAACTTCACTCTTATTTTTAAAAGACTGTAAATCGTTTTTGCCGTCCGCCACAGTAACCGGCACTCTGTTTCCAGAAAGCATCCTAAGCACATCCTCGCGCAGACCATCAAAATTTCTGCTGATCAAATCCTCTATATCGCCGTAAGTACCCGTCGTCGTCCAGTACTGCTGAAACTGCCTGCATGAGAGCGCTCTCACAACAGACAGCGGATTATACATCGCAATGCCATTCAAATAATACCCGTTATACCACTCTTTTATCTGCTCAAACGAAACGTCAAACCGCTCGCAGAGCGCTTGAACCTCCTCCTCCGTAAAGCCGATATCCTGCGCTAAATCCATCGGGTTTGTCATCGTATATTCCATAAAATTGTTCACTGCAGACTGTCCTTTCGTCCGCACGATGGGCATGATGCCCGTAAGGTACGCAAGCCGCACATATTCCTTTGCATCACTGTTCTTGAACAGACTGCGCAGCCAGTCGATATAGTCTTTCCGATCTGGGCTGTCCTCGCCATATTCGCGAATCGGATAGTCCCACTCGTCAAAAATAATGACAAACTGGCGCCCTGTCCTGTAATAAATCTCTGTCAGCACGGTCGCAAGGGCGCTGCCCGAAAACGCGGGATTTTCAATCTCCTTATACGCTTCCCGCAATTCCCGCACAATATTTCTATTGATATACTGAACCGGCGGTTCATGCTCAAACCGCGCCGCGCCAAACTGTGCCTGAATGTCCACAAAAATAGTATCATAGTGATTTATATTTTCCCTGAAAAGCGTATCTTTCACACATTTTAAAGGTTCAAACAAACTGCCGGAATCCGTCCCTCTGCTGAAAAAAGCGACCAGCATGTCCGCCGTGACAGATTTTCCAAACCGCCGCGGCCTGCTGCAGCAGACAAATTTCTCATCGGCATCCTTCTGTATAAGCTTGTTGATCAGCGCTGTCTTGTCCACAAAATACTTTGATTGGGAAAACTCCGCAAACTTTCTGTTTCCCTGATTTAAAAAACGTCCCATTGCACCCCTCTCTTTCAAATGCCCTCTGCTGTTATCTTATCACAAAACATTTCAGAACGCTACAGAATCGCGCCCATTTTGAAAACCATATTTTGACGGACAGAAGTATCTGTGAATTCCCATGGATATTAGCCTTTACCTCCCCTTTCTTCCTTCCTGCGTTTCCTGCTTGACGGCATGAACAAAAAAATGTATACTATTATTGACTACAAATACATAGTCAATAATAGCAGGAAATGAAAAATGGAAAAAGAAAATAAAGGTGTAAGAAATTATTATATGTCAGATGCGGAAAGCGAGGTAATGGAAAAGTTGTGGGAGCAGACGGAAAGTATTAAGCAGTCTGCTTTGCTCACTCTCTTTGTGGATGATGGTAAAGCATGGAAAAGGCAGACACTCAATACCTTTTTGGAAAGACTGGAGAAAAAAGGGTTGGTCGAAAGAGATAACAGAATGGTAAAATCCGCATATAGTAAGGAAGAATATCATCTCATACAGATGGAAGAGGCAATTGATGATATGTATGGCGGAAAGCTGAGTAATTTTGTGGCTGCTTTTGCAAAGAAGAATACAATTGATGAAAAAGAAACGGAAACTTTAATGAATATTTTGAACAATTACTAAGGAGCGGTTATGGAATATTTGTTGGTTATGTCTTTATCAGGAACAACGTTGGCTTGTATCTGCATATTGCTCAGATATTTAACAGGAGGTGATAAAGGTTGAGAGAAGAATAGGACTATACAGACTGACGCAGAAGGTTATGGTATATTATGTATTACATGACCGGCAGAATATGACCTTTGGTTTGTTCAGACCTGTTATACTATGCGGAGTAGCTGCAAAAAGTCATAATGCAGGAATGGTGTTAAGTCATGAAGTTACCCATATTAAGAGGTTTGATGTATTTTGGAAAATTCTGCTAAGACTGGCGGTAATCCTGCACTGGTGGAATCCGGCAGTATGGTTTATCCGCCGCAGTTTTGAATGGGCATGTGAGTGCTCATGTGATGATATTGTATTGTATGGGAAAACAAAGGAAGAAATAAAGGCATACATGCGTTTGATTATCAGCGAATCGGGCAGGAACGGAAAAGAAGAAGCAGGGCGTATACGCTGGGGAATAGGTGGAATATTGGAAGGTATAATACAAATTCATTGAAAGACGGGATTGTTTCGGGGAAGTTTCCAAAGGTAGGAAGCTATAACGTTGCGTCACCTACTGTTGCAGAATTAAAAACAGCGTATGCCTCTTTAGTGCCAGGTGATGCAGTTGTAGTAGTTGGACACACTTTTATGATTGCTTATAATGATATCGCAAATCAGAAAGTACAGTGCTATGAACAGACACCGTATCAAGCGCAGGTAACAGAATGGACATATACAGATATGGCAGATGCAAAATATTTACCATTTAGCAAAAAATAAAAGCAGGGTGAGAATGAGGAGATGGAAATGATGAAGAAAAGAAGAAAGTCCATATTATTGCTGGCAACAATGGGAGTGTTCTTAATTAACGGATGTGGTGCAAAAGAAGAAGTACAGGATACACCAAGTGAAACATTTGTTAATGAGATACTTTCATCTGTAGAGGAACAAACGACAGTTGCGAATGAAACGCAGCCAATAACCTCTGATGAACTGCAGCTCGAAACATTTGTTAAAAGCGAAGAACCAGCTAAGACGGAAAGCGCGTCAGATCCAGAACCTAGCAGCGGACAGGAAACGCAAACAACACAAATGCCTCCTGTCAAAGAAGTAAAATACATGGATATTGCGTATGTATTTAAACCGTATGAACAGGCGGTAGAAATATCCTTTCAGCTACCGGAGGATTGGAACTATACACTATGGGATGTGGAGGAAGAATCCCCTGATTGGGGATATTCTGTTAAAGTGCAGAAAAGGGAAGATGCAATTATAAGTATTTTTGGCCAGCATGGAACACTAACCGACGCTGATTCTTCAAATGGACCAAAATCTTTTCAGACATCACAGGGGATGACAGGACAGTATTTTGGGGACGAATATACACTTGATGACGGAAATCCTGCAATACAGGGAACGATTATTTTTGATACGGAGTTGCTTGCGGGCTTCTATGGTGTCAGTTTTAATATGCCCAAAAGTATTTACAGTGAAAACAAAGATATAATAGACAAAGTGTTCCAAAGTATTGTTATCAAGGAAACACAATAAATCATGTTAGATTACAAATATCGCTTTTATTTCCTATTCTAAACTCATAATGCACAAGCAATAAGATAAGTCAAAGTTAGTAAGATTTGACATCTACAAACCCCAAATGCTGTGCGGTAAAGATACACAGCATTTGAGGTAATTTATTTAACGTATAACCTAAATTCCGCAAAAAATTATAACGAGGCTAATGATTTTAGGCTTAACC
>CAMWJQ010000006.1 GCA_947174615.1 uncultured Lachnospiraceae bacterium | reverse complement strand
GTCGGTACGCCAATCATCGCAATCGAGTCCGGCTATGTGGAGGCGCTTGGATGGAACCGTTACGGCGGATGGCGTATCGGAATCCGCAGCTTTGACAAGAAGCGGTATTACTATTATGCACATCTGCGCCAGAACAGACCATACGCGGAGGGACTCAAGGAGGGGGACTATGTCACGGCGGGAGATGTGATTGGCTACATGGGACACACAGGCTACAGCGATAAGGAGAATGTGAATAATATTAAAACAGTACATCTGCATGTAGGGCTGCAGTTGATTTTTGACGAGTCACAGAAGGATGGGAATAACGAAATCTGGGTTGATTTTTACCAGCTTGCAGGATTTTTGAGCGCTCACAGATGTGAGGTTGAGCGCAATGATGTCTCGAAGGAGTGGGATCGGAAGTACGATATGAAAGATCCTGTAGTACCAATTGAGGAAAATTAGGGAGATATTGAAAGCAGTGCAAAAGTGCATAAATCACAAAAGGTAGAAACAATGCACAATAAATATCAGGAAAATACCTTGTAAACACGACTAAAATAGATAAAATTGGATAATTTTAGCATATAAAATTTGTCAATATTGTAATATATATCGAAAGACAAAAAGATTGCTTTTTTTTTAACAATGTGATAAAATAAGCACAATGATTGTGATGACTGCAGCAAGGGAATAAGTTTTGAATATTGCACAAAAGGACTGCATTGGAAAACATTTATTTGAGAGAAATTGCGTTGTTTTTTGTGCGTTGTTCAAAAATATTTGTTTGTTGTGTCAGAAGAATCACAGTCACGTGTAAACTGATGGGATCATGTAAATTTGCAGAAACTTACAGAGAACCCATTACAAGAGTATAAAAGATGGAGGAAAAGATAATGGCAAAGAAAATTGTATTGGCAGGTGCATGTCGTACTGCAATCGGCACTATGGGCGGATCACTCAGCACAACTCCGGCGCAGGACCTTGGCGCGATCGTTATCAAGGAAGCGCTGAACAGGGCTGGCGTTCCGGCTGACAAGGTGGATCATGTATATATGGGATGTGTTATTCAGGCAGGTCTTGGACAGAATGTTGCACGTCAGTCATCAATCAAGGCAGGACTCCCGATTGAGACACCGGCAGTCACGGTGAATGTTGTATGCGGTTCAGGTCTCAACTGTGTCAATATGGCAGCGCAGATGATTCTGGCTGGAGATGCAGACATCGTGGTAGCAGGCGGTATGGAAAACATGTCTATGGCTCCTTTTGCACTTCCTAATGCACGTTTCGGCTATAGAATGAACAACGGGGTGCTTGTAGATACCATGATCAAGGATGCGCTCTGGGATGCGTTCAATGACTATCATATGATTCAGACAGCAGACAATATCTGTGACGAGTGGAAGATCACACGTGAGGAGCTGGATGAGTTCGCATTGAAGAGCCAGCAGAAGGCTGAGGCTGCTCAGAAGGCTGGCGCATTTGACAAGGAAATCGTTCCTGTTATGGTGAAGAAGAAAAAAGAGATGGTAGAGTTTAAGGTTGATGAGGGACCAAGAGCAGGTTCTACAATCGAGGGACTTGCAAAACTGCGCCCGATCAACAAGGATAAGTATGTGACTGCTGGAAACGCTTCTGGTATCAATGACGGTGCGGCTGCAATCGTTGTCATGAGCGAAGAGAAGGCAAAAGAGTTAGGTGTGACGCCGATGGCTGAGTGGGTTGCAGGCGCTCTTGCGGGCGTTAGACCTGAAGTGATGGGAATCGGTCCAGTGGCATCTACAAAGAAAGTTCTGGCGAAGACTGGCATGAAGATCGAGGATTTTGACATTATTGAGGCAAACGAGGCATTTGCTGCACAGTCGATCGCAGTGGGCAGAGACTTAGGCATTGATGTAGATAAACAGCTCAATCCAAACGGCGGCGCAATCGCGCTGGGGCATCCGGTAGGCGCATCAGGCTGCAGAATCTTGGTGACACTGCTTCATGAGATGGAGGCAAAAGGCGCTAAGACAGGTCTTGCGACACTGTGTATCGGCGGCGGCATGGGCTGTTCAACCGTTGTGAAGAAATACGAATAATTGATAGAATTATAAAATGATAGAAATTCGAAGCTGGCAGGCTTGCCGGCGGAGAATTTCTATCAAAGTATGTATAAAAGCGAATATATAAAGCGAAATGTAAATAGATTGCTAAATATGGAGGTAAGTATGGAGTATATACTTTATGAAGCAAACGGCGCGGTTGGAAAGATTACCATCAACCGTGAGAAAGCTTTGAATGCACTGAATTCTCAGGTGCTGGACGAGCTCAATGAGACGCTTGACGCGGTGAACCTCGACGAGGTGAGATGTCTGATTCTCACAGGTGCAGGCACAAAATCCTTTGTGGCAGGCGCGGATATCGGTGAGATGAGCACGCTCACAAAGGCGGAAGGAGAGGCGTTTGGCAAGAAGGGAAATGATGTGTTCAGAAAGCTTGAGACATTTCCGATTCCGGTAATTGCGGCGGTAAACGGCTTTGCTCTCGGCGGCGGATGTGAGATTTCAATGAGCTGTGATATTCGAATCTGTTCTGAGAATGCGGTATTTGGTCAGCCGGAGGTTGGTCTTGGCATCACACCGGGCTTTGGTGGCACACAGAGACTTGCGCGTCTTGTGGGCGCTGGCATGGCGAAGCAGATGATCTATACAGCCAGAAATATCAAGGCAGACGAGGCGCTCAGAATTGGTCTGGTCAATGCGGTATACCCTGCGGAAGAGCTGATGGCACAGGCAGAAAAGATGGCGGCAGGCATCGCAAAGAATGCGCCGATTGCTGTGCGCAACTGCAAGAAGGCGATCAACGAGGGGCTTGATGTAGATATGGACAAGGCAATCGTGATCGAGGAGAAGCTTTTCGGTGACTGCTTCGAGACAGAGGACCAGAAGTATGGTATGGCATTCTTCCTTGACAAGAACAAGGAGAAGGTAAAGGAGCCGTTCAAGAACTGCTAACTGTTCAAAGGAGATCCACAAGGATATGAAAAGAGTTGGATTGGTGATCACAGGGTTACTTTTCACACCTACGCCAAAGTAGTGGGAATCATGCGCCAAAATGCGTGCCTTTTAGCATTTTGTGTGCAAAATCTGTTATAATTCACACCTCAATTACTTATAAGCTGATAAAAACTGGCGTTGGTGTGAATTGTAACATCACAGGAATAATGTTGATAGTGGCAGGTGTGATTAATTTTACATTGGTAAGCTCGGATGTTACAATGAAGATAGTCGGTGGCAGTATAGCAGTAGGCGGGCTGGCATTTCTTGTGGAGAGCATGAAGAAAAATAAATAGTATGATATTAAGGAGGAAAAACAATGAAGGTAGGTATTATCGGCGCTGGAACAATGGGTTCCGGTATTGCACAGGCATTTGCAATGACAGATGGTTACGAGGTATGCTTATGTGACATTAAGCAGGAGTTTGCAGATGGCGGAAAGGCGAAGATCTTAAAGAATCTGAACTTCCTCGTAAGCAAGGAAAAGATTACACAGGAGAAGGCAGATGCAATTGCGGCAAAGATTGCTACAGGATTAAAGGATATCTGTACAGACTGTGATCTTGTCATTGAGGTTGCACCTGAGAAGATGGAAATCAAGAGATCAACCTTCAAGGAATTGCAGGACATTGTAAAGCCAGACTGTATTTTTGCCACCAATACTTCTTCCCTTTCAATCACAGAGATGGGAGCGGGACTTGACCGTCCGCTGATTGGTATGCATTTCTTTAATCCGGCTGACAGAATGAAGCTGGTAGAGGTAATTGCCGGTGCGAACACACCTGCGGATTTGGTTGAGAAGATCAAAGGCATCGCCTCTGAGATTGGCAAGACTCCGGTAGAGGTGAATGAGGCAGCAGGCTTCGTGGTAAACAGAATCCTTATTCCGATGATCAATGAAGCAATCAATGTCTATGCAGCAGGTGTTGCAAGCGTTGCAGATATCGATGTGGCAATGCAGCTTGGCGCCAATCATCCGATGGGACCTCTTGCACTTGGCGATTACATAGGATTAGATATTGTACTTGCGATCATGGAAGTCATCTATGCTGAGACAGGCGATTCCAAGTATGCGCCATCACCGCTTCTTAGAAAGATGGTGCGCGCTGGAAAGCTTGGCAAGAAGACAGGCGTTGGATTCTATGATTATTCAAAGAAATAATTGATACAGTAATATTGCGGCAAGGCACTGTATGATGAGTACAGTGACTTGCTGTTCATGATGAGTATAAAGCATATTAAAATGGAGGAAAAAAACATGGATTTTACATTAAGTAAAGAGCATGAGATGGCGAGAACTCTTTTCAAAGAGTTCGCTGAAAAGGAGGTTAAGCCCCTTGCAATCGAGGTAGATGAGACAGAGGAGTTCCCGAGGGCGACTGTTGAGAAAATGGCAAAGGCTGGTTTCATGGGTATCCCTATTCCGAAGGAGTACGGTGGACAGGGCTGCGATGTCCTTACTTATGCAATGTGTGTAGAGGAGCTGGCAAAAGTTTGCGGTACGACAGCGGTTATTGTGTCTGCACACACATCTCTTTGCTGTGACCCAATTCTTACATATGGTACAGAGGAGCAGAAGCAGAAGTATCTGCCCGATCTTGCAAGCGGCAAGAAGATTGGTGCCTTTGGTTTGACAGAGCCGGGTGCAGGTACGGATGCACAGGGACAGCAGACAAAGGCTGTTCTCGAAGGTGACGAGTGGGTGCTCAATGGTTCTAAGATTTTTATTACGAACGGTAAGGAAGCAGATGTATATGTGATTTTTGCCATCACAGGAATGATCGAGAAGCGCGGCAGAATGACAAAGGAAATTTCAGCGTTTATTGTAGAGAAAGGCACACCAGGCTTCTCATTTGGTACAAAGGAAAAGAAGATGGGTATCCGCGGTTCATCCACCTATGAGCTGATTTTCACAGACTGCCGGATTCCGAAAGAAAATATGTTAGGACAGCAGGGCAAAGGCTTTGGCATCGCAATGCATACACTCGACGGTGGACGTATCGGTATCGCGGCACAGGCGCTCGGTATTGGTGAGGGCGCACTTGAGAGAACAATTGCATATGTGCAGGAGAGAAAGCAGTTTGGACGTGCGATCGGCGCTTTCCAGAACACACAGTTCCAGCTTGCGGATATGGCGACAAAGGCTCAGGCAGCACAGTATATGGTTTACAAGGCTGCATGCACAAAGGATCAGTACACAAAGGATCACAAGACCTCATACAATGTAGAAGCTGCTATGGCGAAGCTGTACGCTGCTGAGATGGCGATGGAAGTGACCACAAAGGCAGTACAGCTGCACGGCGGTTACGGCTACACGAGAGAGTACGAAGTAGAGCGTATGATGAGAGATGCCAAGATTACGGAAATCTACGAAGGAACAAGCGAAGTTCAGAGAATGGTTATCTCCGCGAATCTGTTAAAATAAAGTTGTGCAATATTTGCAGGAGGACAATGTTGCTGATTGCAGATATAGAGCGCGCTGGTACACAACGCGCGAACGAGGAAACGAGATTTCCGAGTGCACATTCCTAAAACAAAACTTAAAAGAATAATAAAGGAGAATAAACATGAAAGTTGTAGTATGTGTGAAACAGGTACCTGATACAAAGGGTGGCGTAAAGTTCAATCCTGACGGTACACTTGATAGAGCAGCTATGCTGACAATCATGAACCCTGATGACAAGGCAGGTCTTGAGGCAGCATTGAGATTAAAGGATCAGTATGGTGCAGAGGTAACTGTTGTGACAATGGGACTTCCAAAGGCAGAGGAAGTGCTTCGTGAGGCAATGGCAATGGGTGCTGACAAGGGTATTCTTGTGACAGACAGAGTTCTTGGAGGCGCAGATACATGGGCGACTTCGCAGACTCTTGCAGGTGCGATCAGAAATCTTGATTATGACCTTATCATTACAGGCCGTCAGGCGATTGATGGCGACACAGCGCAGGTTGGTCCTCAGATTTCCGAGCATCTTGGAATCCCTGTGATCTCCTACGCACAGAAGATTCAGATCGAGGGCGACAGTGTTGTAGTAGAGCGTCAGTATGATGACAGATATCATGTATTAAAGGCTAAGATGCCTTGTCTGATCACAGCGCTTGCGGAATTAAATGAGCCTCGTTATATGACACCGGGTGGAATTTTCGACGCATACAAGGCAGAGATTACCACATGGGGCAGAGCTGACTTGAAGGATGTAGAGGATTCTAACCTTGGCTTAAAGGGTTCGCCGACACAGATTGCCAGAGCGTCTGACAAGGTTCGCAAAGGTAAGGGCGAGAAGGTTACATTAGATCCTTCCGAATCTGTAGAATACATCATGAACAAGTTAAAAGAGAAGCATGTGATCTAATGAATGCATCTTGATTTGAGTACCCGCGGCAGCGGGCAAATGGGAGTTAGATTATAATGGAGGTTTATCATGAATTTAGAAGAATATAAAGGCGTGTTTGTCTTCGCACAGCAGGTAGATAACAAGGTAAGCGGCATTGCTCTTGAACTGATTGGCGAAGGAAAGAGACTTGCAGAGAAATTAGCGACAGAAGTGACAGCAGTATTGGTCGGAAGCGGCGTGAAAGGGCTGGCGGATGAGCTTGCCGCATATGGCGCAGATAAGGTTATCGTCGTAGATGACCCGGAATTAAAGGAATATAGAACAGAGCCTTATGCACATGCACTGGCATCTGTCATCAATCAGTATAAGCCTGAGATTTTATTGGTAGGTGCGACTGCGATCGGTCGTGATTTAGGTCCTAGAGTGTCTGCCAGAGTACATACAGGATTGACAGCAGACTGTACGTCTCTTGAGATTGGCGATTTCCCGATCAATCCGATTCCGGGCAAAGAGCAGAAGCACAATCAGCTGCTCATGACTCGTCCTGCATTTGGCGGAAACACAATCGCTACGATTGCATGTCCGGATTTTCGTCCGCAGATGGCTACAGTACGTCCCGGTGTGATGCAGAAGCTTGAAAAGAAAGAGGGCGCTCAGGCTGTTGTTGAGGAGTTCAATCCCGGATTTACACCAGACAACAAGTATGTAGAGATCGTAGAGGTTGTTAAGAACCTCACAGATACCGTAGATATCATGGATGCCAAGATTCTTGTATCCGGTGGTCGCGGCGTTGGCAGCCCGGAGAATTTCAAGATCCTTGACGATCTTGCTGAGGCGATTGGCGGTACGGTGAGCTGCTCTCGTGCAGTGGTGGACGCTGGCTGGAAGAGCAAGGATTTACAGGTTGGACAGACTGGCAAGACCGTTCGTCCGAATGTATATTTCGCAATCGGAATCTCTGGTGCGATCCAGCATCTGGCAGGTATGGAAGAGTCTGATATCATCATCGCTGTCAATAAGGATGAGACAGCGCCAATCTTTGATGTCGCTGATTATGGTATTGTAGGCGATTTGAATAAGATTGTGCCTATGCTCACAGAGCAGATTAAGGCTGCAGTTGCAAATAAATAACAGCACAATTGTTAATTTTACATAAAACCTCAAAGGATTTGCCCTTTGGGGTTTTTTTTTGTCGAAAGATGGGGTATAATCAAATAGACAGTGTGTTGGCTGTCAATATCATGTTGTAAGTGAGAATTAGGAGAGATAAGGAGAATAGGAATGGCATTAACAGAATTGAATACTTATACCATAAATGACGTGTATAATCTTCCGGACGGACAGCGCGCAGAGCTTATTGACGGAAAGGTTTATTACATGGCGCCTGCGACAAGGAACCATCAGCGGATTGTAGGGGAGCTTTTTGCCACGATTCGGGAACATATCCGAAGGAATAATTTTAAGGGAGAGGTGGATATCACACCGTTTGGCGTCTTTATTGATGCGGATGACAAGAGCTATGTTGAGCCGGACATCTGCATTATCTGTGATGAGAACAAGTTGGATGAGAGAGGATGCAATGGTGCCCCGGATTGGATTATCGAGGTAGTATCTCCGGCGAGCCGGAGGATTGACTATACTACGAAGCTGTTTAAGTACCGTGCGGCAGGGGTGCGTGAATACTGGATTGTTGATGCGGATAAGAGCAGAGTGATGGTTTATAACTTTTATCAGGATGATATGAATGAATACAGCTTTATTGAAGATATTCCGGCAGGAATTTATACAGACCTTGCTGTCCGCATGTCGAATTTGGAACTATAAAACAGGAAAAAGTCCTTGTAACGAAGCAGGGCTTCAAGTGAGTGATGAATGATTGAGAGTGGGAATCCGTGGAGGTTTCCACTTTTTTACATAAAATTTCTGAATGGAAGATGTTACGAGGAGAATATAAACTGTAAGGGAACATGCAGGAAGTCGAAGGCGAAATTGTTACGAGACTATGAACAAACATTCTAATTCTCATTGACAAAAGTGTGCATTTACGATATGATTGACAGGAATAACGTATACATGTTCATAACATGATCAGGAGGCACGAGATGATAAAGGCAGAAAATCTTATCAAAACGTTTGCAAAGACAGAAAAGAAAAGTAAGCGGGTCGAGTTCAATGCAGTTGACGGCATTTCGATCGAGGCATTTGACGGAGAGATTCTTGGCGTGCTGGGACCCAACGGAGCGGGAAAAACGACGCTTCTGCGTATGCTTGGAAAATTGATGAGTCCCACAGAGGGGATGGTTACCATTACCGATGAAAATGGAAGAGAGCTGACGCAGGAGCTTGAGATTAAACAGCATATCGGGTATCTGTCGGGAAATACCAAGCTATATAAAAGGTTTTCGGCTCGGGAAATGCTGCTGCTGCTGGGGGAAATCTACGGAATGGCCAGAAAAGAAGCCGAGAACAGGATCGAGGAGATTGTCAAAATTCTGGATCTTGGTGCGTTTGTCGATAATCGTATTGAGCGGCTCTCTACAGGTCAGTCACAGCGCGTGTCCATTGCCAGATGTCTGCTGCACAGTCCGCAGGTATATATTTTTGATGAGCCGACATTGGGGCTTGATATCATTAGCAGCCGTGCGATTATCGATTTTATGAAGCAGGAGAAGTCTTTGGGTAAGACGGTACTGTATTCCACGCATTATATGGAGGAAGCAGAATTTCTGTGTGACAGGATTGTCATGATTTATCAGGGACATGTGATTGCAAAGGGAACACCAGAGGAATTGAGAGCGCATACACATACAACCAATCTCAGAGATACTTTTTTAAAGCTGATCGAGGATGAGACACAGGGAGGACTTGCATGAAAACATCGGCAAAAATGACAAAAATAAAGGCGATTTATCAGAAAGAGATGCTAGATTTGTTAAGGGACAAGAAAACATTGATTATGATGCTGGTGGTCCCGCTCATCATCTATCCTTTGATTATGATGGGGTCTATATTAATGGGCTCAGCGATTGCGGGCAGCCTTCAGTCGGATGAATACCAGATCGCGGTTGTGGATGACAAGGCGCAGGAGGGGATGAACGGGTATGATGGTCATGCACTCAGAGCGCTGTTGCGTGATACGGAGGATGAATTGAAATATCATCTAAAGATCGAGGAATTTTCGGAACAATCCTGTAAAGAAGCGCTTGCCGCCGAGGAGATTGACGCTTACATAGAGGTTGAAGCGCAGGATACGGAAGATGGCAGGAAGAACGTTTTTACGATCTATTATCTATCCTCAAAAACGACTTCCTCTACAGCGGCAAATATGATAGAGGAGAAACTTGAGCGCTACAGGGAGCAGGTGAGCAGACAGCTTTTGACGAAGCTGGGGCTTGAGCCGGAGCTGCTGCTGAAACCTGTTGAGATTTCACGCAGCGACAGTTCGGCAACTGAAGAGCGGGTTGGAAGTATGCTTGGCATGATTCTGCCGTTTTTGATGATATCAAGTATCCTGCTGGGGGCGTTTTATCCGGCGGTTGACGCGACTGCCGGTGAGAAAGAGCGGGGGACATTGGAGACGCTGTTGACACTCCCTGTTGGCAATGATGAGCTGATCATCGGGAAGTTTTTTGCAGTCTCAACGGTTGCTGTCGCGTCAGCGGTGCTCAATCTGGTTTCTATGCTGTTTATGAGTATATATTTTTATACAGTGGTGCAGAGTGATGATGCACAGACACTGGATGTTGAGCTGACAAATTTTGTTCCGGCATTGTTGATTGTCGTTTTATGCACTGTTGCATTTGCACTTTTTATCAGCGCGGTGACAATGTGCGTTACAACCTTTGCCAAGTCATTTAAGGAAGCGAACAATTATGCGACTCCGCTCATGCTGGTTGTGATGTTTGCCAGTTTTGTAGCGTTTGTGCCAAACATTGAATTTACAGGACTGCTGGCAGCAGTGCCGATTGTAAATATCAGTCTGCTGATCAGCGATATTTTAGTGTTTGAGTACAATTTTTCGATCATTATGATCGTGCTGGTGACAAACATGGTTTATGCGGCACTTGCGATTGTGCTGCTGATCCGTCTTTATAACAGCGAGGATTTGATGTTTGGCGAGGAAGGAACGAGCATTCAGATCTTTACAGGACGCGGAACGCTCAAAAGCGGTGGTGTGCCAACTCTGTCAGATGCGGTGCTGGTTCTTGCAGCAGCGCTTTTGCTGCTGCTCTACGTGGGATCGATTGTTCAGGTTAGATTTCTGCTGTGGGGACTTTTGATGACACAGTTGTTGATTATAGGGGTTCCGCTCTTGGCATCATGGTATACCAAGAAGGATATGAAGGAGACATTTTCAATCCAAGCGCCCAAGCCAGTCTGGGTGCTGGGGGCGGTATTATCAGAGATTGGATGTTATCTGATTGTGATTTTGCTCTCGACATTGCTTGGCAGTCTGTTTCAACAGGATGTGCAGGCAGTAAATGACACGATGAATTATATTTTGGAGGGGGCTGGTTTTGTGCAGGCTCTGTTGATCATCGCACTGGCGCCTGCGGTGTGTGAGGAGGCTCTGTTTCGAGGGTATTTCTTTTCGGCAGCCAGAAAACGCCTTCGTCCGGCTGCTGCCATATTTCTTAGTGGTGCGGTATTTGGGGTCTATCATCTAAGTCTGGTCAAATTTTTTACAACGGGACTTTTGGGCATTTTGTTCTGCTATGTCGTGTACCGCACAGGAAGTATTTTTTTGACGGCATTGATGCATTTTTTGAACAATGCAGTTGCGGTGTGCGTGCTGTTTTATCCAGAGCTGATGGAGCAGCTGTTTCCGGTATTGTTCAGTGAAAGTCCAAGTCTTATCGAGATCTGCCTGCTTGTGGCTGTAGGAGTGATATGTCTTTCAGCAGGGCTTTGGCTGCTAAAACCTAAAACCGCAGTGAAAGAGTGATGTGTTAAGTCAGTTTTGGCGGTTCTCTTCGCAGGGATTGGCGATATTCTGTCGGCGTACAGCCCATAAACTTTTTGAATACTTTATTAAAGTAGCTTGTGTTGTTAAAGCCGACCGCACCTGCAATCTCAGAGATAGATTCATGAGATTTGCGGTGCATATATTTGGCGGATTCCGTAATGCGGTATTTCATCAGGTACTCAAAGGGAGACAGACCCGTGGCGCGCTTAAAGCAGCGGCAGCATTCACTTTTGCTGACAAGGATGGAGTCTGCGATGTCATTGAGCGTGATGGGCTCCATAAAATGTTCCTGTATGTAGACCATGGCTTGTTTAACCCGCTGTGCATCCTGATTGGCGATGCGCGCAGTGATCTTATAGGGAGCAGCAGTCCTGTCCGGGAGCTGGTCATAGAGGAGCTTCCACAGTTGCAGGATACTGGCTTTGGCCAAAAGCTCATAGCAGGAGGGGCGCTCTTCATGGAGAGCAAGCAGCTGCTTTAACAGTGTCAAAAACAGTTCATACTGCGTGTTTTTGCGCGTGATGTGCAGATACGTGAAGGAGCAGTTTGCAACGATTGGATTGATGTATTTACTTTCCAGTTCAAGCTGACCAAATCCTAGGATAAAGGAGGGGTGCACAGCGATGGAGCTGTAAATGACGCCATCGGGTCCTGACGGGGTAATAAAGTGTCTGACAGCCTGATTGATGAAGAATATGTCGCCTTCCGAGACAGCGATGTTGTTCTCCTCGCAGGTGATGTACGCCTGTCCTTTTTGAATGTATTGAAATTCGACTTCCTCGTGCCAGTGCCAGTGAATAATAGGAGCATTGGGGGTGGAGCAGTCGATTATATCAACATGTACGGGATAGCCGCTGAGCAGAAGCTGTTGTGTTCGTTTGGTATAAAAATCAGGTTCCATGATACGGTTCACCTCTTTCTGAGAGCCTGTCTTTTTGGATTGTATGGTTATATTATACATAATTGTAAAGAATAGTATAGTATATTTTTTAAAAAATTTTAATTGTGATATAGAGCAGCGGTTCATGCGGGAAAAACATCTTTTAGAGAAAGCTGGTTCGCAATTTTTGTATTTAATGCATAATAAAATATTTTATTTTTGGATAAAATAAAGCTTGTTTTATCGTTCTATTTGTGGTAAAAATATAGTAACAATAATCACAGATTTGGAGGGTACCCATGAAAACAGGAAAAAATTATAAGTTTTGGTTTGCAACAGGTTCACAGGATCTATACGGTGATGAGTGTCTCAGAAATGTGGCAGAGCACTCAAAGAAGATAGTGGAAGGTCTCAACAACTCAGGGCTTTTGCCGTATGAGGTGGTATGGAAACCGACATTGATTACCAATGCGGTGATCAGAAAGACTTTCAACGAGGCGAATGCGGATGAAGAGTGTGCAGGTGTCATCACATGGATGCATACCTTCTCGCCGGCAAAGTCATGGATTTTGGGATTGCAGGAGTACAGAAAGCCGTTGATGCATTTCCATACGCAGTTTAACGAAGAGATTCCATATGATACAATCGATATGGATTTTATGAATGAGAATCAGTCAGCGCATGGCGACCGCGAGTATGGTCATATTGTGAGCCGCATGGGCATTGAGCGCAAGATTGTAGTAGGTCATTGGCAGAATACGGACGTGATCAAGAAGATTGCGCAGTGGATGGTGACTGCGGTGGGCGTGATGGAGTCCTCTCATATCAGAGTATGCCGTTTCGGAGACAATATGAACAATGTAGCGGTGACAGAGGGCGACAAGGTTGAGGCACAGATCAAGTTTGGCTGGGAGATTGACCATTACAATGTCAATGATTTAGTGGAGTATGTCAACGCGGTTTCTGATGCCGATATCAAGAATCTGACGGACGAATATTACAGCAGATATAAGATTCTGACAGAAGGCAGGGATGATGCAGAGTTCAGAAGACATGTTGAGGTGCAGGCAGGCATCGAGATCGGCATGGAGAAATTCCTCGAGGAGAGAGACTATCATGCAATCGTCACACACTTTGGAATGCTTGGCGGATTGAAGCAGCTTCCGGGTCTTGCGATTCAGCGCCTGATGGAAAAAGGCTACGGTTTTGGCGGTGAGGGTGACTGGAAAACTGCGGCGATGGTTCGCTTGATGAAGATTATGGCGTCCAATGTGAAAGATGCAAAGGGCACTTCTTTTATGGAGGATTATACTTATAATTTTGTTCCGGGTAAAGAAGGTATTTTGCAGGCGCATATGCTTGAGGTATGTCCGAGTATTTCAGAGGGTGATATTTCTATTAAGGTATGCCCGCTCTCGATGGGCAACAGAGAGGACCCGGCAAGACTGGTATTTACCTCCAAGACAGGTCCTGCGGTAGCGACATCGCTGATTGATCTTGGCAACCGTTTCCGTCTGATCATCAATGCAGTTGACTGCAAGAAGGTGGAGAAGCCGATGCCAAAACTTCCAGTTGCAACTGCATTCTGGACACCAGAGCCGAATCTTACAGTAGGAGCCGAAGCGTGGATTCTGGCTGGCGGTGCACATCACACAGCGTTCTCTTACGATCTGTCTGTAGAGCAGATGGTTGACTGGGCTGATGCGATGGGCATTGAGGCTGTTGTCATTGACAAGAATACAGACATCAGGACTTTTAAGAACGAGCTGAGATGGAATGCTGTTGCGTATCGATAAGTATTCTCTGTAAATTATTCAAAATAGAGTCGTTTGGGCTTTTCGACAAACTCGACTTCATCGAGGTCTGCAAAGGCGTCGATGAAATCTTCTCGAACGGTTGCGATGGCGTAACCGTTGACCAGGGGTTCGATGTGGATGACTTCTGATTCGAGACGTTCGAGCGGTCCATGATATTTGACGATCAATTCCCAAGTTTTTGCTGTAGGGCTGTACCCTGTTGCGAGAACTTGGGATTTTTGCATTTCTGTTTCTGTTGCGGCGAGAGCGAGATTGAGCAGATTTTCAAGTTTTGCGTTTGGCATTTGAGGCGGACTCCTTTTATGTGCGCAAGCAGCGCTTTTATAAGCAGTATTTCTATAAGATATTCTATGAAACATTAATTGTGTTCCTTTTTTACGAATATGTATTGTTTTTTTGTAATATTTGTTGACCGATAGTAGATTTTCAAGTATAATTATGGTAAATATTTGCCAAGAATATCACGTAAAGGATGGTATATTTTAGCTATTTTTAAATATCTTTTTACACAAAACACGGTATTTTGAACAAATAGGAGCGGAATGTTAGTTGAAAGGGTATGGTTGCAAGTATGGAAAAGGCGAGAGTGGTATCTACAGGGGAAGGGTTCGGGAAGAATAGTCAGGTAGCGCGGCTGAAAAAGATTGTGCGGCAGACAAAGGGGTCGTTAGTGTTAGGTGTTGTTCTGCTGCTTCTCTTGTTTTTTGCCAGTGTCAGCTATGCAGTGGTATCGAATGAGCAGCTCGAGAGCACGATGTATCTCAATCAGTACCGTATGGGGTCAAAAGCACTGACAACAGCAGTGCAGTCTTATGCAGTTTCGGCGGATAAGCTGTATTATGATGCTTATATGAAGGAATTAAATACTGACAAGAACAGAGATATTGCATGGGCAGGTCTTGAGGCGAATGACATCAAGGAATACGAGTGGGAGGAGCTTCGGGAAATTGCATCCCTCTCTGATAATCTGGTACCGCTTGAGGAGGATGCGATGGATGCAGTCGCAGCAGGGGATGTGGCGTCTGCAACAGAGTTTGTGTTTGGGGAGGAGTACAGTAACACGATTCAGAAGATTAATTCTATGACAGATGATGTAATCAATAAGATTCAGGACCGGCTGGATTCTTCGAAAAAAATGTTTCTGATGATTCAGATTTTATGTGCCATCGCATTTTTGGCTGGATTTATCCGACTTGCGCAGCAATGCCTGCGGACGATCAAGTTCTCGCAGAAGGAGCTGCTCACCCCGATCATTCAGGTTGCAGACCAGATGTCACTGCTTGCAGATGGCAATCTTCACGCAGAATTTGACTTGAAAGAGGATGACAGTGAAGTGGGCAACATGGTTGCTGCCATTCACTTTATGAAGAACAATATGACAGCCATTATTGATGAGATTTCCTCTATTCTGGAGCAGATGGGGCAGGGGAACTATATTGTTACGGTAAAGCAGAACTATGTCGGTGATTATGTGAAGATTAAGGATTCTCTGAATCAGATTGTTGATGATATGCGCAATACAGTGAGTATGATACAGGATGTGGCAAGGGAAATTGACAATGGTTCCGGGCAGCTTGCGTATGCTGCGGATGATCTTGCGACAGCGTGTACAGGACAGGCAACGGAGGTTTCGGACCTGATGATGATGCTCACAGAGCTTGGAGACAGCATTGCATACAATGAAAAAGAGGCGGAGGAGGCTGTAAAGATATCCAATTTGGCAAGTTCCACATTGGTAGTGGGCGCTCAGAAGATGAAGGAACTTCGCGCTGCTATGAGAGAAATCAGTCAATGTTCAGAGCAGATTATCGCTGTTATTTCAGCAATCGCAGATATAGGTGAGGAGATTGATTTGCTGTCACTGAATGCGTCGATTGAGTCTGCGAGGGCTGGGGAGGCTGGAAGAGGCTTTGCAGTTGTCGCGGAGCAGGTGAAGAAGCTTGCAGAAGCATCTCAGAATGCAGTGGGTCAGACGTCTGAATTGATTAAAAGGACAGTCGAATCTGTCGAGGTTGGAACAAGGATATCGCGAGAGGCTGCGGCGAACATGGAAGAAGTGCAGATGGGCGCAGAGGAGACGACAGGGCGCATTAACGGTATTGTAGATAAGCTGAAGCTTGAAGTGGAGAGTATTGGGCATATCAATGAGAGTATCGGCGTTGTAGCTGGGATTGTGGACAACAATTCAGCGACGTCGGAGGAGACGGCTGCTGTCAGTGAGCAGCAGAAGGCTCAGGTTGAATCTATGGTGGACATGATCAGCAAATTTAAGATATAAGAAAAATACATAGAACGCACACTGTCACCCCGGCATATGATAAGAAATAGAATGACAGAAATGATGTGGATATTTTTATGAATGATTTGGAAAAGACACAGTCCTGCATCACGCAGGTGACGCAGCAGGCACCAGATCTGACAGGTGAAAATGTGATTATTGCTGTACTTGACAGCGGAATTGACTACTTTCTGCCTGAATTTCGCAATGCGGAGGGACAGACCCGCATTTTGGCAATCTGGGACCAGACACAGCAGCCAGACGAGGCACAGGGAAAACTGCCTCCTCCGGGATATCGGGAAGGTGTGCTGTATACAAGAGAAATGATTAACGAGGCACTGGCTTTGGGACGTGAGAACGGTCAAAAGCTGGTGCCCGTTTTTGATTTGTCAGGACATGGAACTGCTGTGGCAGGAGTGGCAGCAGGTACAAGCATGGGTGTTGCGCCCAAGGCGGATTTGCTGATTGTCAGGCTTGGGCATCCGCAGGCAGGTTCATTTCCCAGAACGACACAGCTTATGCGGGGAGTGAATTATGCAGTCAATCTTGGCGTGTCTTTAAACAGACCTGTGGCTGTCAATATCAGCTTTGGCAACACATACGGAGATCATCAGGGCAACTCGCTGCTGGAACGCTATATTGATAATGCCTCTGAGGTGGGGAGAAGTGTGATTGTCATTGGAAGCGGGAATGAGGGGGCATCAAGGGGGCACACGGCGGGCATTGTGCAGCGGGAAAGCCGTATGGTGGAGCTTGCGGTGGGGGACTATGAGACAGGGCTGAGCATACAACTGTGGAAGTTTTATCAGGATGTCTTTGAGCTGCGGATCCTATCACCTGGAGGAGAGCAGACAACGCTGGAGCTCTCCAGACTCAGGGAGGCACAGGCGCAGCGCCGGACACTAGAGCAGACACAGCTTTTATGTTATCTTGGAAAACCGCTTCCTTACAATGTACAGCAGGAGATTTTTATTGATATGATACCAAACGGAAGCTATATCAACAGTGGCGTGTGGCGAATAGAGCTGATTCCGGTTTCGCTGGTGACAGGGGAGTATCGGTTTTATCTGCCGGGTTATGCGGCTAGAACTGCGGCGACAGGATTTTTTCTGCCGACACCTGACATGACCATCACGATTCCGTCAACAGCAAGGAGAGCTGTCACGGTCGGTGCCTATGATATATCGCGCAGAAGTTATGCCGATTTTTCTGGCAGAGGATATGTATACTATTACCATGATGGCAGGGCTGATACCGCAGGCGGGCAGCAGATTGTTGCGGATGTGAAACCGGATTTGACAGCGCCGGGTGTCAATATCACAGTGCCGGTACCAAATGGAGGATATGAGCAGGTCTCGGGAACTTCTTTTGCGACACCGTTTGTCACGGGTGCGGCAGCGCTGTTGATGGAGTGGGGAATTGTTCGTGGAAATGACAGGTTTCTCTATGGGGAGCGCTTAAAGGCAAATCTAATACGGGGCGCGCAGCCGCTTGCTGGTGTATCTGACCGCCCGGACAGCAAAATTGGCTGGGGAACATTGTGTGTTGAGAGAGCGCTGGCGGGCGGCTGAGTGTTTAGATCCGATGAATGTCAAAGGTGTCGGCGAGCAGAAGCCAGTTTGCGCGGAACAGCCGCATGATCTGCCAGTATCCCATCCCGCGCAGCCCATATTCTGTGATGAGCTGGAATTTTTCTTTCATGCTTCGTACATCCTCAAACCATACTTCATGCTGCACGCCGTCTTTTTCATAGCGAAAATAGGGGGACATTGCCGTCTGGTCAAACTGTATTACCGCATCATTTTCGATGGCAAGCTGCACCGCTTCTATATTGCTGATCGTGCGTGCTTTGGAGGTGCCTTGGACAAAAGGAAGCGTCCAGTCGTAACCATAATTGGGGATGCCAAGATCAATCTTTTCGGTCGGAATTTCTGTGACTGCATACTCCACCACCTCGCGCACTTTGTTAATTGGCGCGACAGCCATAGGGGGACCATAGGTATAGCCCCATTCGTAGGTCATGAGCAGGACACTGTCTGCCGCCGCGCCAAGCAGCTTATAATCTTTTCCTTCATATAAAAGACCTTTTTGGTTTGCAGATGTTTTGGGCGCGAGTGCCACAGAGACGAAATAACCCTTGGGCGACGCCTGCGTCCTGACATTTGCGACAAAATCTGCGTATGCGATTCTGTCCTCTGGCAGAATATACTCAAAGTCGAGATCAATGCCGGCAAACCCCTTTTCTTCCATCAGCAGGAGCATCTGGTCAATTAAGTTTTGCTGTGCTGTCATGTTGTGGGTGATTTCACTGATGAGATAATTGTTGAACATTCCTGTCTGGTCAAAGGGCGTCAGGACCAAAACGGGTGCGACGCCCTGCATCCATGCTTCGTGAATTATCCGGCTGTCATCTGTTTTGGGCGGTATCAGATTACCGCTGGTAGTAAATCCATAAGAAAATACAGATAGTGTAGTCAAGTAGGGCAGTGTTTCGGTAAGTACCTCATTTCGTATATACGGATAGGCATAGCCATTGACATACACCTCCTGTTTCTGAAATGTTTCATTCTCTGTTGGAATGAACAGTGCCTGACCAACAGCCAGCGGATAAGGTGCAGCGATTTGGTTATCGTAGGCAATTTCTTCCGCGTTGACCATAAATTCTGCTGCAATACTGTCCAAGCTGTCATTTTCTTTGACGACATAGATTTGCATAAGATCAAGATCCTTTCAAGTGTTATCCATTACCTAATAGTATGAATAACAAAGCCAAATCATGTAAAAAGAACCCCTTATTTAGGCGGGGTTCTCGTACTTTTTAACGATCGCTGTCAGTTCTGCCCATTTGGCTTCCATATCTGCGACAAGCTGAAACTGTGTTCTTGCCCGGTCAAGGTTGTGTTGTTCGCGGTGAATTTTGAAATAGTGGTCTCCAGTCAGGAAATCAGCCAGAAAACGGATGCCGCACTCATAGGTCATCAGCTTTGCACCCATGGGAAGCAGCTCGATTTCCTTTGCAGTGAGACTTCCGGCGCATCCTTCCAGATAACCCTTTGTAAAAGCTTCAAACAGTTTTAGATCCAGTCTGACTTTTGTCAAGTCCGTTTCGTCCTCTGCGCCGGTGTTTGCGCCGAATCGAATAGAATCGCCAAAGTCGTACAGTGATAGCCCAGGCATAACAGTATCAAGGTCGATGATGCACAGTGCTTTGTGTGTGTCTGCATCAAAGAGGATATTGTTTAGTTTGGTATCATTGTGTGTGACCCTAAGCGGCAGCGTTCCATCGGCGAGCAGGTTTGTCAGGACAGAGGTCTCCTGCTTCCGGTCGAGTGCGAAGGCAATTTCTGCCTGTGCGAGCGCTGCCCGAGTTTTGTCCCCCTCTGCAACAGCCATCTGAAAGTCCTGAAATCGGGAGGATGTGTTGTGAAAATTGGGAATCGTTTCATGCAGTATTTCGACGGGAAAGTCCGCAAGCTGTCTTTGGAAATTGCCAAAAGCGACAGCGCTGTCATAAAAATCTTTTTCGCTCTCCGCTTTTTCAAGACATACAGAGCGCGCTATAAACGGAAATACCCGCCAGTAATTTTGACTGCTGTCCTGGTACCAGTCTGCGCCGTCTCTTGTTTTCAAGACGTTCAAGGTCTCCCGGTCTGGATCACCGCCTTGGGAGAGGATGGTTTTGCGCAGATGTTGGGTGACATGGACCACGTTTTCCATCAGTTGAGGCGGATTTTTGAATATATCGTGGTTCATCCGCTGCAAAATAAATTTTTTTTCTGCTTTTTCTGGTGTCTTGCAGCGCAGCAGGAAAGTGTCATTGATATGCCCATTCCCATAGGGACTGCTTTCCACAAGACTGCCGTTTTGGGCAGTTTCTATAGGAAATGCGGCGATCACTTCATTTAAATTGTTCATGATTTCTCCTTATCATTCTTCTGAATCCACCGCAGTTCCATCGGCGCTAAGTCTAACTGTGCAAAGAGGGTGCCCTGCACGTACAAATCAGTCGTTTGCGGTTTTTTCGAGTTGTTGATGACAGCAATTTTTCCTGTCTGCTCAAAGACAGCAAGCTCGGTGTCCACATTGGTGACATAGTATTTTTTGAGTTCATCCTCACGGTGTGCGGCAAAATAAATTGCACGCAGCAGGATGCGGCAGTTCTGGGGAGAGTATGGAAGCCCTGTGAAGTAGACGCTTCTGCCATTGCCGTATTCATTGACAACCAGACGGCTGTACTTTCCGTCCATATTTAAGATTTGATAGTGTTCGCCCTGCGCATAGATACGGCTCTTTCCCTCGCCAAAGTCAATGTCACCAGGAATATCTTCTAAGATAAAGTGCTTGCTGTTGAGCGTATTGTATTTGTCTGTACTCATGGAGAAGCCGAGTTCTCTGTCTACACCCAGCACGTCGCTGAGCTGGAAAAAACACCCTTGGTACTGGTACGCAGTCGGCTCGCCCACGCCGATCAACCCTCCGCCCTCATCGACAAAACGGCGGATCGCGCAGACGATCTTTTCATCTTTCCAGTTCTCAGCGCCGCTCCATGAGGTGTAGGCATCCCCGGCATTGATGATGACGCGGATCTCGGGATCGATGCCATTTTTTACCTGTTCAAAGTCTATGAATTCGACATCGACTGGCATACCGCTCAGGCACTCGATCACGCCGACGTACGAATAGATTTCCCGATACCACAGTGCATGGTGCACCTGGTTCGACATCCAGCGCCGGATGCTGCCCCAGCAGTTCAGGATAGCTACTTTAAAGGGCGCGGTGTATGCTTTGGTTCCCTGCATATTTTCATGGATCTGCCGAAATTCGTTTACCACTTTCTGAATCTGGTCGATAAAGCCCGGCCACTGTGCAGCCAGCTTGAGGTAGCCGCCGTATCCGATGCGGTCAAGAGGAGAGCGCAGGATCGCTCTTCGCGCTTTTAACCAGTTGTCCTGAGCTTCTCCGATGGGGTCTCCGCCCTCGGTAAACACATCTGGGAAAAAGTAGGGCAGCAGGCGTCCTTCTGTATAGTTTACGTCCTTGATATCCGAGATCATGCGTAGCGTAACACCGTCTCCCACGGAGCCGACAACAGCGTCAAGACCGATATTTTTAAAATATTTTCCGAACGGTTCTGTCCCAATCCAGTGATCGCCCAGAAACATCATGGCTTCTTTGCCGTAGCTGTGCACGATATCCACAAGCTTCTTTGCCAGCTTAGAGACTTCGATCTGCTGAAATTCGATAAAATCACGAAATTCCTTAGATGGCACGCGGAAGGTCGAGTTGTGGTAGCCTTGGTCAACGATATATTCAGGGCGGAATGGATAGCCTGCCCATTTTTCGAACTGCTCTAGGATATAGGGACTGACGCTGGCGCTGTAGCCAAACCACTCCACATATTTTTCGCGCTTCTGGTCGTCAAAGGTCAGGGTAAATTGGTGGAAAAAAGTAGTAAAGCGAACAACGTTGACATGGGGATTGTCCTCGCACCATTTTTTTAATTTTTCAATGACATATGTCTGCGTTTTGGGCTGCCGCACATCGTAAGTGAGCTGATGGGGAGCATCCTTCCAGTCATTTGTGATAAAGTTGTACATATGTACAGGGTCCCAAATCAGAAAAGCAAGGAAGCTGACAGTGTATTGGTGATAAGGAATCGTCTCGATGACGACTTCGCCTGCTGTTTCATCATAGTCCCATTGGTCTGTCGGGACTACTTCACCAGTCGTTCTGTCGATGACCTCCCACCAGCGTTTCGGGGGATCAATGGCATTGACTTTGAGCTGTTCTATATGGAAGCCTTTCATCAGCTCAATGCGCAGTATTTCCCCCCTTGCCGTGACGCGGTCACTGATAAGATATTCCTGTTGGATTTCCTCCGGATGCTGCATTGCCCAGTCATTATCTTTTCGGGTAGTGTAGTATGTCGCGTAGATTTTGGCGTCCTGACTCAGTAATTCCTCTGGCATGGTTGTTCCGTCGCAGTCCCGCAGGGCATCTGCGCCCAGCAGATTTTTCAGCCGTATGGTCTCATCAACCATGTCTACATCCGTAGGCAGAGTGAGTCTGCCTGTATTTTCTGTATTCATTGTGGGACACCTCCTTATAGCTTTATAGTTTTTGTTGTTGGTATTTTTTGTTAAAAGTATTACTGAATATTCTGTTGTGAGTCATTGCTGTTATTGATATTTTTTATTATAGAGATAGAGCAGTACTAAGATTCCCAAAAGTCCGACAAGCATGGTGGCAAGTCCGCCGGGACCGATCTTGCGCTGTCCTGTGACAATCAATGCCATGCTGGCGATGAACACCAGCAAATATAGTAACCGGATGACATATTTCATACGCACACCTCCTGATTAACCTTTTAATCCGCCAAGGCTCATGCCTTGTGTTAATTTCTTTTGGACCAAGATATATAGAATCAGCGTCGGGAGCATGACGATCACAAGTCCTGCGTAGAGCTGACCATAATTTGCGGCGGCCTTCTGTGCCTGCATGAGCTGCATCAGACCGACGGGCAGTGTCTTGGAATCCTTGGTGAGCAGTGTCATGGAAATGATGTATTCGTTCCAGAACGACAGGAAGTTAAACAAGATCACCGTAATAATGCTCGGCAGTGCCATTGGCATCATAATCTGAACCATCGTCCGAAAGTATCCGCTGCCGTCCATGTAAGCGGCTTCTTCATAATCGCGCGGTATCGTGACAAAAAAGCCAGAGAGCAGATAGATGGTAAACGGCAGTGCCGTGGAGGCATAGACGAGCGCCACGACAAAGAGATTGTTGAGGAAAAATCCGTCTGTTCCCAGAAGCCGCAGGAATTTGTCAGCGTCCACAAACATGAGGAAAATAGGCACAACAATATAATTTACATTGATAAACAGACCGCCCATGAACATGATATTGATGAGCTTGCTGCCAAAGAAGCGGTAGCGTGCGAGCACGTAGGCAGCAGGCAGTGCGACCACCAGCAGGATGGCGAGTGCCAATGCTGTCACCAGGATGGAGTTGAGGAAATATTCGCCCATTTTTGCCTTCTCAAAGGCATCAAGGAAATTCTGAAAATAAATGCCCTTTGGCAGTGCCCAGGGATTTCCATAAAATTCAGAGTTTTCTTTGATGGATGCCAGAAAGACCCAGCCTACAGGGATGACAATACTGATGGCAAGCGCCAGCAGGGCAGCATAGATGAAAATTTTATACAGCTTGCTTAAACTCATTTTTGAATTCATTTTTTATCCCTCCTCTAAAATTCCAAAGGTTCTCGCTTGGTGACAAAGTTGATGAGCGCCGACAGCCCAAAGGAGAATAGGAATACAACAACACCGATTGCCATACCATATCCATAAGAGGAATTGGTGTATGCCTGTTTGTACATGTAGCTTAAGAATACTTCAGTTGCGCCGTCGGGTCCGCCGTTTGTCAGTGCTTTGACAATCAGAAAGCTGATATTGATAGAGCTGATGACAAAGAAGGTCAAGGTAGTCCGAATATTTGTCCAGATCAGCGGGAGCGTGATGGAGAAGAACTGGCGGATTTTGCTGGCGCCCTCGAGATTCGCAGATTCATACAAACTCTCAGGAACGCTTGCCATACTTGCCATGTACATGACCATGTAGTAGCCAATTGCCTGCCAAATCATTGCAATCACTAAGCTGTAGATGACTAATTTTTGGTCTCCGAGCCAGAGAATCGGCGTTTTTTCAGTTCCTCTGAAAATACCGATAATACTGTTCAAAAGTCCGCTGTTTGGGTCATAGATTGCTGAAAAAATAGCCGATATGACAACAACAGATAAGATATTGGGGATGTAAAATATCACACGGAAAAAATTTTGCCCCTTGATTTTTTCACGGGAAAGAATCGCTGCAAAAATCAAGGAAAGCGCCATCGTGACGATGGTCACGCAGGCAATTAACAGCACCGTATTC